>CAZXJC010000463.1:0-6442 GCA_964640885.1 uncultured Pirellulaceae bacterium
CGCAATCAATCGATGCCGACCAAAAAACACTCGGCACACGATTTGGTAAGTACGATGCCACCGGATCGTTGGGAAGCGCGTACACCCCATTCATGCCAGGCGGTAAAGGTCCATTGCAGGAAGCCATGAACTTGAACCTGCCGCGTGACCGTTTCGAGGATCGCCGGTCACTACTCAGCAATCTTGATGACCTGCGACGCAGGTTTGACTCGCTGGCTGAGATGGATGGCTTGACCGGTTTGCAATCGCAGGCCGCCAACCTAATCACCAAGGGTGTGGCTGATGCCTTCGATCTTTCCAAGGAAGACCCTCGCACCCTGGCCCGCTACGACACCAGTGGCTTCTATGATCCCGAACAGTGGCGTTACAACGGTGACAAGAAACGAAACAACATCCCCTGGTATACGGCTCACACCAAGACGCTGGGAAAAGAGCTTCTGCTGGCCCGTCGACTCTGTGAAGCGGGCTGTGGATTCATTACGATTCACTCGGAGTTCGTCTGGGATTTCCACGCCGATGTGAACAACGTAGCGGTGCCCGAAGGGAAAAAACTGGTGATCGCACCGTTTGACCATGCCGTTTCAGCCTTCATTGAAGATTGCGAACAGCGGGGCCTCTCGGATGATATCCTGCTGGTCTGTGTCGGAGAGATGGGCCGCACACCGAAAATCAATGCCAAGGGTGGCCGTGACCATTGGGGCAAGCTGGCTCCCATGATGCTCTACGGCGGTGGCATTACGGACGGACAGGTTGTTGGCAAGTCAACGCGAGATGGTGGTGAACCAGTGGGTCCGCCCCAAACGCCCGATGACCTGATGGCTACCATTTTCCATACGCTCTTCGACTATGGCCAGGCTCGCCTGGTCACGGATTTGCCGACCGAAGTTCGGACCACGCTGGCGAAAATGGAACAACGCCGCGGCGTTCTCTAAACGCCAAGGCAGGCGACCATCGCAGCGAGACGCCCTGTTTCTTAGAGATGAACCGGGATAAATCGCGTTTGCTCTGCTGGCTCCGGCTCTAGCGGTGGCTCAATCCAGGGAATTTCCGATTGGGCGTTCATAAACTCACTGACGCGTTGCTTAAAGGCTGGCACAATCCGGCTCAAGGCCTGGCGCTCATTGCTGGCGTCAACCTGCAGACCGGCCAGGTTAGCGACCCGTGCTCGCACTCCCCCATCAGGTAGCGGGCCAACATACACCAGGCAATTAAAAACCGGTACGTCCGCAGGGATCACATGTTTACTCAGATCTTCCGCCGCAGGCGGTTTCTCATCACTCACGCTGAATGCACTCCTTCCACGAATCTTTCCATGACAACATGCACTAGAAACTAGCTATCGGGTTCAACGGTGAACCGGTTCCGCCCTTGACGGGAATCGGCGCTGCCTGGATAAGAAAATGCCATTGCTTTAATTCTTTACATTTGGCGCTCAAATCTTCCAGGTCTCAATTGTCAAAAATATGTACGCAAATGGAATGCAAAGTCAGTACGTGAACCGGATGAGTCACCCCGGGAACTTGCGATGGAATAACATCTGCAGCTGCGTCACTCCCCAGCATCGCAATGTCACGCTGTCGAATCCACTTACCACAAGAGGCGTGCAAACCAGCCATGCCTTCGTCTTCGACGCTCCAGGGACCTTTAGCCGCTCGCCGGGCCCACCGGCCGGTTCGAATAAAGACCACATCACCTGCCTGTACGGTTACCCCGGTACGATTTTCCCAAGCTGCCAGTTCTTCCGGGTAGATTGCCGAACCGGGCTCGAGGAATTTCAAACCTCTTAGCTCGGGTATGTCGATCAGGATACCACGCGTAAAGATACCTCCACGGACGTTGTGGATACTCAGTACACTCGCCCCTTTTTCCTTGATCTGTTTACGAGAGAAACCATTATACATTTTTCCCTCATAGAACAGGTGGCAAAGCGAATCCATATGCGTATGTGCCAGCCCATGGTAGGAGACATTAAAGTTATCCATCGCCCAGGGGCCATCTCCGGCGCCCCAGGCCAGCATCTGGTGACCAAATGGCTTGGGATTATCAGGCGCCTCGGCGGTTTCCGCCTGGCGAGCCAGTGACACGGAAATCCCCAGCTTCACGAGTTGAGCCGCTTGCACTCGCTTCTTAGCCGTAATCAGGTTGAGCGTACCGAGTTGATCATCTTTACCCCAGCGTCCCCAGTTAGAGAATTCCTTGATCTGTTTTTCCACGTCGGCCTTAGTCATCTTGTGCTGGGACTGGGCCAGACCCCATTGCCCATTACTGAGAATAAGCAGAGCAAGGGTCATCGAGATTAAGCGGCAAAACATAGTAGAATCTCCTGGCTAAAAGAAATACAAACAACCAGGCTAAGCCACCACGCCCAGCCTTGATTGCCACCGATTCTACTGTGCTACTTGGCCTCGATCAATTCGAGGGGCGAGACCGCGGGCGGTATTTTCCATCCGGGAGAATCGAAGGAAACCGGTACTTGGGGTCGGTCAACAAACGATAGAGCGTCGGATCACGCTGCCTGACCTTGTCCCGTGTATTGAGCCGCCACTCCTCTCCAATATCCCGCCCCCGCCCAGGATAGTCCTGGGCACCCAGGATCGAGGTCAGACCCCAGTACGTGTACTCGGTGACCTGGCAGCCATAATCACAACTGCGATCATCATAGGTATACCAGGCACCTGCCGGGTACCTGCGCGGCACTCGCCGAAAGTGACCACCTCGTGCCTGGTCCATAGCTTTGGCAATCTGTGTGCCCGGTTTTTCTCCAAAGACGTCCGGATACACGTGCGCATAACCTGCATGGGTAATCAAGTGCAACACTTCTTCCAGCGTTGCATCAAAGCGACCGCGACGAGTCCACCCGGGCAAGGTCTCCTCGCCAAACAGACCCTGCATGACCATCGCATCCCAGATACGTTCCGGAATATAGCGGTGCACGTCGAGCCGTTCGAAACTGCGTTCGGTCGCAGTCATCATCATCGCTGCCTTCTTCTTTTTCATCATGGCATGCACTTGGTCATGATCTGGTTTCCCATCAGCATTATTGTCCAAGTACTGAGCCAACACGTTAGCCGCATGCAACACCTTGGCATCCGGGGTGTCGGCCGTGGCATATACCGGGATCCCGAAAACGTCGACACGCTTGCCAAAGGTGCGAGAGAATCCGCGAGGCGACTCCTCCCCTACGGCTTGAATCTTGAGAGGGGACTCACCTGACCATCCCAGGGAGGCGCACAGCAAGACCAGCAATGCCGACACGATGCGAGATATTCGCGAACAGACCATCGCAGGACGGATCTCCTATTTCAGCCGCTGCACCAGTTCATCTACTTTCTTATCAAACACGTCTAGCCAGCCAGGTCCCACCAGGCAATCGCTATCTTCCTGGGCTCCTCCCACGTTTCGCATTTGCTCGTCCGTCGGGCAATAATAGATGTAGCCATTCGTATAACCGGCCACGAACGTATGTTCATGACTGGTACGCTTCTTGATCCTCAAGCCAATACGAACGGTCAGTTCACCTGGAAAGGTGACCAGGAGAAAATCGCCTACCCGGACCCCAACCACTTCAACGTCGATCGTGCGTTTTTCCGCATCCAAATTTTTCTGCTGGTTTTTCTTCAGCAATCTCAAATTGGTTTGGAGACGTGTAATCTCTTCCATCGTATAAATATTGCGTATGTACGCTTTCATCGCACTCCGGTTGCGAGCATCGAGGTTTTTGAATTCCGACTTACCCATTTTCTCGTCATGCAAATATCGGCTGATGTGATAGGAAGGATAATCCTTGGCAATGTTGTGCTTGGCAGCCAACTGCATAAAGGTCCGCAGATTAAGAGTGGTACCTCCCAGGGATTTAACTAGCACCTGCAACCGTGTTTCTAGCTCCGCAATCCGCGGTGCGAAATCGGCCCGCGGTACTTCGACTGTCTCATTAATCATTCCTAGTCGATCGCTGGCTTGGGTCTTGATCTTCCGAGACGCTTTCAGGGTACTGAGGCCAAGCATGTTGCCCAGCGTTTCGGCATTTGGCGGCCGATTGACATTCTTGTAACCGATCGGGTTAATATCGCCACCGCATCCCTGGATAAAGAGAGCTATCGCCTCCTTATCAAGATTATCTTCGATCACCTGGGAAGCAAAACCGGTCATGTCTGCCGTTTGTTTGCCACTGGGAACTCCCTGGATTGGATGGCAGGCAAAATTATAGACCAGCGCTAAGGTCCGTCCATCTTCTCGGTCCAGTCGCAGGATACCAATTTCCGAATCCACCGGTCCAACACCAGCAATCTCTTCGTCCGGAGGGAGCGAATAGGCCTGTCGTACATCGATCTCCTTGCCATTCTTGAGAAACATACGACGATTTTCCATGACTCGGTCTTCTCGTCCGACTCCTACCCCAACTCGCACGGGTACCAGTTTTGATGCTGCTTGCTTAATAACCTGGAATGTTCTCTCCGCGACATCCTTGCTGGGAGCACCGTGACAATGGCTCGCATTAAACATGATGTGCCCCGGGTTCAAGCCCAGTTCTTTTTGCGCCCGCCCTCGTACTTTCTCAATAAAATCATTCGGGATGGAACCGATTTCACCAAACGAGACCACGTCTAGCGTAACCAGTACTACGGTGGTCGTATCATTCTTGATAACAAGAGCCTTGGCAAACAGCGGACTTTCCAGGGGTCCATCTTGGACACGTGAAATATCAATCTTGGCAGCCCCGGCCTGGAGTTGCGCGGCGATACTTTCAGTGGCTCCGAGAGTGACCACTACCAATGCCATGACGCAGTTTAGCGCCCATCGGAATCGTTGCCGGTCACCGTTTGCAAAGGAACGAAAACAGGTCTGCCAGGATAATTTCGAGTACAACATCGCTTTTCCCTTGTCGTCAAAAAGTAGGCCTTAAACCGTTGAAGAATCTCTTGGACCGCGATTGTACCACCCTGGTTAGCCGTTTGCACCGGTCTACCCCTTTTGGGCACTGGCATTCAGTCCCTCCTGGATATTCGACCACTCTAAATCGACTATACTAGATACGTCAGGCCGTCCCTTTGCGGGCTGTCGTTGAAACCAATCAATCCCACAGAAAAGGTGCTGCAATGAAACGTTTAACGCTTGGCCTGCTAATCGTCCTTGGTCTCTCCCCACTGGCTTCTGCCGGGGAATGGGTCAACTTATTCAATGGTAAGAACCTGGACAACTGGATCCAGAAAAATGGCACTGCCACCTACCGTATTGAAGGGGACGCGATCACGGGAAAAACAACTCCCGGCAGTCCAAATTCATTCCTCTGTACAAAAAAACTCTACGGAGATTTTGAACTTGAATTTGAGGTCAAGGTCCACAACCAGCTCAACAGTGGCGTCCAGATTCGCTCCCAAACCAAGCCCGTCGCCAAGGGAAAGAAAGAGAAGTTCGGCCGAGTCAACGGACCGCAAGTCGAAATCGAAGCCAGCGGTGCAAACGGAGCAGAAGCGGGTTACGTCTACGGCGAGGCCACCGGGCGCGGCTGGCTCACCACTAAGGATCGCCTCAAACCTCACAAGACCTTTAAAGATGGCCAGTGGAACAAGTTTCGTGTCGTCGCCAACGGCCCCAAGATCGAAACCTGGATCAATGGGACCAAGATCGAAACCCTGATCGACGAGCCAATCTACAAAACCCATCCCAAGGGATTCATCGGACTGCAAGTTCATGGCGTGGGAAACCGGGGACCCTTTGAAGTGTCCTGGCGAAAACTTCGCCTGAAGGAAATCGAGTAACGTGAACGCAAACAGCCGATTGCTTGTTCTTTTCCTGTTGCTGGCCGGTGGAACCACCATCTGCCAGGCTGCCGATCAACGTCCCAACATCCTGATCATCTTCACCGATGACCAGGGCTATGCGGACCTCGGCTGCTATGGCAACCAAAAGAACAAGACACCACGACTTGATCAACTGGCAAAGGAAGGGACCCGCTTTACGAGTTTCTACGCACAATCCGTATGCGGCCCTTCACGATCGGCCCTGCTGACCGGACGATATCCCTTCCGCAGCAAGGGCTGGAGCATGCCGGCCAGTGAAATCACTTTTGCCGAGCTGATCCGGAAAACCGGTTACCAGACCGGCTGCATCGGGAAGTGGGATGTCTCCAATCGTAAGCCGATCATTGAACGGATGCCCAATGCCCAGGGGTTCGATTACTATTTTGGCACCCTCGGGGCCAACGACGGTGGTGGCGTTACCTTCCACAAAGACAACCAGAAGGCGGGCAGCACCCGGGACATGGCCAGCCTTACCAGGCTCTATACCGACAAAGCGATCGATTTCCTGGAAAACAAGCGTGACAAGGAGAAACCTTTTGTCCTCTACGTCGCCCACACCATGATGCATACCATCATTGATGCCTCGCCCCGTTTTCGGGGAAAATCCAAGGGCGGACTTTACGGGGACGTGGTCGAAGAAT
>CAZXJC010000464.1:0-6372 GCA_964640885.1 uncultured Pirellulaceae bacterium
CGGTCGTGGGCGCTGCTTGTCACCTGCTCGCACTGCTTCATCATTACGAGTTAGCAGATGGGCCTGTGTGACTGGAAACCCATGCGATTTCAGATTATTTATCGTGGCAACCCGCATACCGTCTCGCCGGTTTGTGACATAAAAGATCTCAACACCCTGTTCTTTCGCCATGGTGATGAATTCAAGAGCACCGGCAACTGGCCGAGCTTTTTCTTCATGAGCCCAGGCGTTCCAATTCTCCAGGTTGAAGGCGGTTCCCTGGACAATATTCCTCGCATTAAACGGCGAGTTATCAAGCACGGTTTCATCGACATCCAGAATAACGGCCGGCTTTTTGTCTTGAAATCCACCCTCTTTGGACTGAACTTCGTCGGCGCACCAGTTCCTGTCCTGGAGTCCTTTGCGGAGCTGACCACCGGCATAGCGATACGCTTGCCTGGTCAACAGCCGAAACTCAGCAGCGTTTTGCATCCAGAGTAAAGCATTCAGTTTAGGATCTTTATTGGGATCAGGCTTTACGCCATCTTGTCCAAACGAAGGCAGACAAAAGAACGAAACCAAAACGACAGTCAATAATTTCACTTTCATGAGTTACCCGTAAGCTTTCATATGAGCCAAAACACTTCAATGGATCTATTTAGTTTAATTGAATTCTACCAAGAAGTTCGTATGGTTTCGCACAACGCTGCAGAGACCTGCCTTTACCAAGCCTTCACCAGCTCCCGAGGCCGCGACCCGGACACACCCATGTTGCGATTGACTAACAGGTCTGAGATCCTGTCTAGCTGACGCACCCAGCCCAGCTGTGCTCTTCGCGAGGCGCGTCTCTGCCAGAACTGCTATAATACCGTTCTCGGCTTACACCTGCACTCGGTTTAGGAGGCAGCAATTCCCTACTACGCATCTTGTTGAGATGCTTGAGCTGCTGGCAGCAGGCGACATCAATTACGAAATGAGTGAGATATGACTGGCGAAAGAAGTATACGAAAAGAATTGACTGCGCATTTCATCTACTCAGCCTTCTTTGTCTTCGCGACGGCAACCGTCTTGCAAGCTGATCACAACAAGATGCTTCAGCGAGAGTACAGAGCCGGAATCAGCCGGCATGTGGCTTGCGACAGTCGCGGGTATTGCTACTTGCTCTTGCCAGCGGGGACGTCGGAAGGCAGCAGCGGCTTCGCACTAAAAGTCTCTCGAAAACCAAACCCACGAACGATCTCAGATTTTTCAGCGACAATCTCGATTCCCACACTGCAACAACCAGGTGCGGAGACCGTGTTCTCCGCTGGTCTCAGCATCGATTCCGATGATTTGCTCCACCTCATCTGGACGACCGAGGACGGACTAACCGCTTACAGCGTAGTGGAGTCTAAATCGCTGCGAAGCGGTGCCGACAAGGTAAAGTGGCTGCATCCCGTCACCAGAAAAAAAGGGGCTCTCGTTCTCTCGCCTGGCCAGTCTTGGGCAGGAGACATCTGCAGAGCACCCAATGGCCAGGTCTGGCTGACCTGGACAACGAACGTGGCGAATACATCGGAGGTGATGGTTCATCTTGGAGCGCTGCGCAAAGGAAAGTGGCAGTCTTTCGAGCTTGACCGTGGCGAGAAGTTATATCCGCCGTCAATGGCGGTTTCTCAGGACGGAGCCTTCTTTCATATCGCGTGCGGTGACACTCTCGGAGCCACACGCACCTTGCACGGCAAATTCTCTGAGTTGGGTACTGACAGAAAATGGAGGCTGGCACGAACCCATTCCGGGAACCGGCCGGCTCTCGCCGAAATGAACGGTAAAGTTCTTGCCGTTCACGAATCAGGGGATTCCTTGAAGTATACCTTCCTGGAGCCCGGCGTAAAAACTCAACCGTCCCAGCCGTTAACGGATCTGGATAGCCGGCTGGTCTGGGATACCGTGCACTCACCGCGACTGGTCATTGATCAACACGGCGTTGCTTGGATGTTCTTCATTGACTCGACACGGCAGCACGTATTTTACTCGCGGTGGTTAGGGACGCGATGGAGCCCGATCCTGAATTGGCTCTGGCTAACACGAAATTCCGCTCGATTTGAGTCTAACCACCTTTCCATCGACTGGCTTGGCGTAGAACATGGACTTGGTACTGACAAATCCTCGATTGGAATCACAATTGGACATCGCAGCCAGACGCCCAAGGCCCGATTCGACCTGCTTTCTGTCCCCTCCCTAAAGTCGGACGTTGGCACCAAAGTTCTCTTCCTGGACCTGAAAGAGGTGCAGCATATCGACGGCATCGCACTGAAGGTGAACCAGGCACGCAAGTCCGCTGATCCGGTGATCGTCGGAGGGAAACCGGGCGACTTCGATTCGCAGGGCGCCTCCAAAGTTGCAGTCATCAAGCAGAACGGGCTTTACCGGGCATGGTACACCGGGATGCACCGCGAGCCAGGCTCCGATTGGCCAAAGAGCGGCCCGATTCCTTACGTCCGCGTAGGGTACGCGGAAAGCATCGATGGGATTCGATTCAAGAAGAAGCCGCTAGGCCTGGTTGCCTTTGGGGACAAGGACAACACGAACATTGTCGCCGGGCTTCCGGCGACACCCATTTACCGTCCTCTCGTCCCGAGCGGAATGCACATCGACGCCACCGATCCAGACCCAACCCGTCGATACAAGTTACTAACGTGGACAGGGGGCCGACCTGCCAGAACGTTGCCCAACGCCTCGGAGGTTGACGAGCAAACCTGGACGCTCTGGACATCCGCCGATGGACTTCGCTGGAAGATGGCCAGTAAGGGGGGTATTCGTTTCCCGGGTGGAATGCCCGCATCCTTTTCGCCTCAATCAATGTTTCATGACACTAAGGAATCGGATCCTCTCAAAAAGTACAAGGCCTACGGATTCATTGGGCTCAACAACGATCGGCGAGGTGGTGGCTACGGCTACAGCCATGACGCCATCGAATGGACGGCTGATCCTCGCAACCCAGTTTTCGACCCCTGGGCGAGAGCCACTCCGGTTGTGAGAAACGGCAAGGTCCAGCAGATTCACGACGCTTCGGTCTGGAGGTACCACCAGTACTACTTGGCTCTCTACCAGTATCAGCGCCGCGGCGACGACATGGCGATTGAACTGGCGATAAGCCGGGACGGGGAAAACTTCGTATATATCCAGCCAGGGTCTGAGGTCGTGCGCCGAGGTGCTGCCGGCGAGTGGGACTGCGATATGATCGGGCCGTCCCTGCCGCTCGTCGACGAGGAGGAAATCAAGATCTACTACTCCGGCTATCGATTCAGTAAAACGAAACTGGTTGAAGGAGAACACGCCTGCGGCCTGGCGACACTACGTCTCGATGGTTTTACACATGTGACACTGGAAGACGGCCGGGACCAGGGAAGCATAACAACCATTCCCGTCGACCGAGGCGCAGCCACCGAACTGCTCGTCAATGCTTCCTGCACTGACGGCAACCGGATCGAGGTGGAATTAGTCGACCCCGATACTGGCGAGCCGCTGCCTCGCTTCTCTCGCAAAGAATGCACTATCATTAAGACCGACTCTCTCGCTCACCGCGTGAGTTGGGGCAGACGCAAGCTCGCAGATGTCGGCAGGGCATCTTTCCAGGTCAGGTTCCATCTCACCGGGCGCGACTCATCACCAGACTTGTACTCGTTCGAGTTTCGCTAGTTCGAAGCTTTTCTGCACATCCCTCGGAGTCACTCATCGCCCCTGTGCTTCTTGACAGCAAGTCATCGTGGCTAATAAAATCCGCCACAACTGGGAAAGCGTAACACATCCATTAACCAGAAAGTATCTTACGGCTCGCCATGACCGAGACACCTACGAACGTAAGACGAAGAATTCTCTGGCTCGGGTTTGGAGTTTCATGGCTCCTCTACGTCCACCGGTATGTCTTTGCCCTAATCAAGACCGATCTCAAGGAAGAGTTTACTAAGCTTGGTATCCCTGAAGCTGACCATAATGAAGTGCTCAGCTACCTGCAGGCGGGATTCTCAGCCTCTTACGGATTATTCCAGGTCCCCGCAGGAATGATAATTGATTTTTTCGGTGCCCATCTATTCCTGACCGCGTCCATGGTCGTCTGGTCTCTCGGCTTCGGCTTGCTGGCCCTGGCCCATTCGACCAGCGTGATGTATGTCTCCAGGTACACGCTTGGAATCGGCCAATCCGGAGTGCTGGCGGGTATCGGACGCTTGACCAAGGTATGGTTTCCGGCAGAATCCCGCTCATCAGCGCAAGGGTTATTGGGTGTCTCCGCATCGCGGGGTGGTGCCTTCTGTTGCTACCTGCTGTTTCCACTCGCGATAACTTATCTGTTTGCCGATTCCTGGCAGACGGCAGTGCTCGCCTTAGCCTCGTTTGGCCTGGTCTGGGCGTTTATCTTCTTTCTAAAAGCAAGGAATACACCAGCAGACCATCCCGCCTGCAATGCAGCCGAGATTGCCCTTATCGAGGGCGATGATATCAACGACAAGGCTTCGTCAAACAAACGGATGGGTGTCATGCAGTTATTGCGATCTGCCAGTGGATGGGGCCTGTTCAATGCGGTCCTGATCGCCCTGGCAGCTTCCTTTAGCACGGTGGCCGACGCATTTTATTCCTCTTGGATGCCCCAGTTCCTTGAGGAGTCGCACGGCCTGGAAAAGAAGCTGGCTGGACTTTACTCAGCGCTACCGCTGATCGGAGGTATGACCGGTGGGATTGTCGGTGGCCTACTGGGAGACCGCCTGGTTCGGCGCAACAATGGCTCCACAACCTGGGCACGCAGGATTACCGGGTCCCTTGGCAAGGGGTCAGCCGCTGTGCTGGTTTGTGTTTCCCTACTCGTGATCGATCAGCCACTGATGTTTGCCTTGGTTTTGTGCGCCGCCAAGATAGGGGCTGACATTTCATTAGCGACGCGCTGGGCGGCTGTGACCGATATCGGAGGCCCGGTGATCGCCACCTTATTTGCCCTGACGAACGCTGCGGCAATTGGTGCGGGAATCATCGGCAGTTTCGTTTACGGAAAGATTGTGCCGGATGTAACCGGCGGCGTAGCTCCAGAGCCAGCGGCATGGTACCCCGTACTGTATGTGGTGATTGGGATGTATGTACTCTGCAGCTTGACCTGGCTAGTTCCCAATACGGCGAAGCCGTTGTTTGATAAGGGCGAGCAATCTGAAGTTGATCCAGAGAGCCCCGCAGCCGATGCGGATTGAGTTCACGCACCCGAAGACTTTGCAGCGAAATTACTCAAGCAACAACCGTGCCTTGAGATCACTTACGCCATGATATCCTTGACCACTCGTCCGTGGACATCGGTCAGCCGAAAGTCGCGTCCTGCATACCGATAAGTCAGTTGCTCGTGATCGAGCCCCAAGAGGTGCAGCAACGTCGCGTGCAAATCATGCATATGGACCTTGTTCTCGACCGCTTTGTGCCCGAACTCATCGGTAGCACCGTAGGAGAAACCGGACTTCAGGCAACCACCAGCCAACCAGGTCGTAAATCCACCTGCATTATGATCGCGTCCGCTACCATTGTTCTGAGCGTAGGGTGCGCGGCCGAATTCACCACTGAACCAGACGATCGTATCCTCCAATAAGCCGCGCTGCTTAAGATCCTGCAACAGCCCGGCAATTGGCTTATCAACCGCCTTCGCTTGCGGCTCGTGTAAGGGCAACTTCGAATGCTGATCCCAGTTCCCGGCCCCTCCGGCAGACCCCGAGGTGACTTGTACAAAGCGAACTCCATTCTCGCACAGGCGGCGCGCCATTAGGCACTGCCGACCGAAATAATCAGTTTCCTTTTCACCAATACCATACATAGCCTTGGTTCCGGCCGTCTCTTGGCCCAAGTCGAGCACTCCGGGAGCATTATTCTGCATTCGCCAGGCCAGCTCGTAGGAACTAATGAGTGCTTCCAGTTCAGAGTCTTGCTCCACATTCTTCAGTTGTTCTGCGTTGAGACGCTGCAGGAACTGCAACTGTCGTCGTTGCTCGTCAATAGACAAGTCGGTGTTGCCCAGGTTTTGAATCGTCGCGTTCTTATCGAACTTCCCACCCTTACCAATCGTGGTGCCTTGATGTGCTGCTGGCAGGAAAGCACTGCCATAGTTACGCGCGCCACCAGAACTAGCGATCGGTGCCAGGGAAATGAATCCCGGCAAGTTTTGATTCTCGGAGCCCAGACCATAGTTCACCCAGGAGCCTAAGGACGGTCGTATAAAACTGGTCGAACCACAATGCAAGAACAGCGTGGCCGGTCCATGTGCAACGCCCTCGGTATGCATCGAGTGGATGAATGTGAGATCGTCCGAATGTTTCGCTGTCTCGCGAAATAGATCAGTCGTCAGGCGGCCTGACTCTCCGTATCGCCGGTACTTCCACATTGGTT
>CAZXJC010000465.1:0-3293 GCA_964640885.1 uncultured Pirellulaceae bacterium
CGCCGAGGGTAAGGATGACAACAAGACCCTTCGCGAACGGTTTGCCGTCCACCGTGAAAACGCCGCCTGTGCAGGCTGCCACGCCAGGCTCGCTCCCCTGGGGTTTGCCTTGGAAAACTTTGATCCGGTTGGCCGTTGGCGCGATAAGTATGAGAACGGCCGCCAGGTAGATTCATCCGGTGTACTGTTCCGCAAACATAAATTCAGCAACGTGGTCGAATTTAAGGATGCCATATTGGCTGAAAAAGATCGTTTCGCCCGCGCTTTTGCCGAACACATGTTATCATTTGCTTTAGGTCGTGAAGCAACGGCGGCCGACGCAACAGCCCTCGACCTGATCACAACCCGCACCAAGGCAGCTGATTACCGCCTGCAAACACTGATTCACGAGGTAACCCAGAGTGCACCGTTTGTTAGCAAACCTCGCGCAGTGACCAGCAAAGAACCGCGGAAAAGGACTAGCCAATGAATCAAGCAAAGACAATGACGGAACCTTCCAGGCGTGCCTTCTTGCGCGGCCTGGGCGGTACAGCGCTGGCACTTCCCTGGCTGGAAAGTCAGTCCAGGGCTGAGGCCCCCAAAGCTCCCGCCCAACGTATTGCCTGGTTTTATGTACCGATCGGCGTAGTACGACGCGGTTTTTTCCCCGGGGAAGAAAATGGGCCGGTCCCGAAATTTACCAGCGACCGGCAGGCACTCAAAAATGATGCCCGGATCCCATTGGGCCTGCAACCATTAAAGTTGACGCCCACGCTGAAACCTCTCGAAAAAGTAAAAGAGAAGATCACGCTGGTTACTGGCATGGATCGCACCTTCCAACCGGGCACCGACGTGCATGCCCAATGCGCTTCCTGTTTTCTTAGCAGTGCCAGCGCGTTTTCTGTGAAACAATCACCCTACCCCCAGGCCCGCACGCTGGACCACATGGTCGCCAGTGCCGTCGGTGGCAATACTCCCTTCCGAACACTGGAATTCAGTTGCAACAGTCACAAGGACAATTTGGAATCTATCCAGTTTGACAACGTTTCGTGGTATGGCACTAGCCATGTGGCACCATCCATGCGCGACCCACGTATAGCGTACCAGCGCCTGTTTGGTACGCAGGAAACCAAGGCCTACCGCAACATCACGGACTTGGTGCTCGAAGATGCCCGCTCGTTGCAACAGGAGCTGGGCTATACCGACAAACAAAAGTTTAACGAGTATTTTGAATCCATTCGCACGATCGAAATTCAGTTGGACAAGCTGGAGCAGATGAAACAAGAACTCGTCAAAGTTAAGCTCGACGAACCGCCGGAGGCCCATTTACCACGTGGTCAGTACATCCGGCTAATGGGAGACCTGATGGTCGTGGCCCTACAGACGGGGCTTACCAACGTGGCTACCTTCATGGTTGGCCCCGAACGTTGGAATACACCCTACCTCTACGAGGGTCTTTTTGATAAGCCGCGCAGTCACCACGGAATGTCTCATAACCAGGGAAAATTCATTGACGACCTGCTCAAGCTTGATCATTTTCACATGCAGCAGTTTGCTTACCTGCTCGAAAAGATGGACGCCATCTCGGAAGCCAACGGGACATCATTGCTGGACAACACCATCTTCACTTATGGTTCCGGACTCGGGGATGGAGCGACACATCAGTACAGTGCTCTGCCAATCATCGTAGCAGGTTCCGGTGGAGGAAAACTGCTCACCGGGAAACACCTGAACCTGTCTCTCACCTCCGCTCCACAGCAAGCCGAGAAGTGGCAATACAAGAAACCTGGAAATGGTGCCCCCCTGGCAAATCTTTGGCTGACACAGGCTCACGCCATGGGATTAAAGGCGAAACGCTTTGCCGACAGTACCGGTACGATTTCCCAGTTGCTGGCCTAAGCAGGCAGCGACAATGACAAAAAAGGGACCGCCTGAAACAGGCGGTCCCTAAATTCTTAAAGGTCACAGCAACGAGACCAACATTTCGAACCTAATCATTCGAAGTTCTTAGGCCAAGTCGAAACGGTCAAGACTCATCACCTTGTCCCAAGCGGCCACGAAATCAGCCACAAAGGCCTGTTGCGAGTTGTCAGAACCATAGACCTCCGCGATGGCCCGGAGTTGCGAATTTGAACCGAAGACCAAATCAGCGGCCGTGCCGGTCCACTTGACCTCATCCGAACCATAATCACGACCCTCGAACAGGTGCTCACACTCGGCAGATCTCTGCCACTTGGTGTTATTGTCGAGCAGGTTCAGGAAGAAGTCATTGGTTAGTGTTTCAGGCCGATCGGTGAAGACACCCAGTGCGGACTGTCCAACGTTGGCATTCAAGACACGCAGGCCACCAACCAGAACCGTCATTTCCGGAGCGGTCAGGGTCAGCAGGTGAGCTCGATCCACCAGTCGTTCTTCCATCGGAATCTGATGTTCTTTTCCCGGGTAGTTACGAAACCCGTCGGCCGTCGGTTCCAGGACGGCAAACGACTCGACGTCGGTTTCTTCCTGTGAAGCATCACCGCGTCCCGGTGTGAAGGGAACTTCGATATCCTCGCCGGCCTTGCTGGCGGCTTCCTCAACGGCTGCGCATCCGCCCAGCACGATCAAGTCAGCCAGGGAGACCTGTTTGCCATCGGACTGCGCGCCGTTGAATTCCGCTTGAATTCCTTCCAGGGCCTGCAGCACCTGGGCCAGTTCAGCCGGGCTGTTCACTTCCCAATCCTTCTGAGGTGCCAGGCGTAGTCGTGCCCCGTTTGCACCACCACGATAGTCGGTGCCACGGAACGTCGACGCCGAAGCCCAGGCGGGCGAGACCAGATGCGAAATGGAAAGTCCCGAGGCCAGGATTTTCCCCTTGAGATCGGCGACATCCTGCTCTCCGATCAAATCATGCGAGTCAGCGGGGATGGGATCCTGCCACAATTGTGGCTCTGGAACCAGGTCACCGAGGTATCGCGAGACGGGTCCCATGTCGCGATGTGTCAGCTTGTACCAGGCCTTGGCAAAAGCTTCTGCAAACTCTTCTGGGTTCTCGTGAAATCGCTTCGAGATTGGCCCATAGATGGGATCCATCTTCAGTGCCAGATCCGTCGTAAACATCATGGGAGCGTGCGTCTTCGTGGCATCGTGGGCATCAGGCACAGTCCCCTCTGCAGCTGAATCCTGGGGTTTCCATTGCGTCGCACCACCGGGACCTGTCTCTTGTTCCCACTCATAGCCAAACAAGTTGTCGAAGAAGTTATTGTCCCACTTCGCCGGTTCGGTAGTCCAAGCACCTTCCAGTCCGCTGGTGATCGTATCGCCAGCATTGCCGC
>CAZXJC010000466.1:0-4815 GCA_964640885.1 uncultured Pirellulaceae bacterium
CCAGGGACATGAAATCGATTTCGAGGACCGTTTCCGCAATCGCGTGCACCTGGTCGACCAGGCACCGGGATTTATTCGCAACGAAGTTCACCGTCCGCGTCCGGTACGGTTTGACCACGAGAGTGGCGGATTCGTAGCAGATCCCGACGCCGAGGGCTACTACGAAGTGAAAACCTGGTGGCGCAGCATGGATGATTTTGTCGCTTGGACTCGCAGTGACGCTTTTGCCGAAGCCCATGCCAACCGGGCTCCCAAGGAGATGTTTCGTGGACCCAGCAAGCTGGACGTGCACGAGGTCTTTCTTTCAACCGATCTTGCTGTGCAAGATGACTAGACATTAGTCGGCAAGGATTGGAATTCAGACATCGAGCAGCGTAGCGTCAATATCGGCGACCTGGGCGCAACCGGAGGTGACCATGGCATTGGACAATTCATCTCGGAACAATTCCAACACTTTCCGCACCCCTGCTTCGCCAGCAGCTCCCAGCCCCCAGGCATAGGGACGACCGACAAAGACTGCACGGGCTCCCAAGGCTAGAGCTTTGAGAACGTCAGTACCTCGGCGGATACCACTATCCATGTAGACTTCTGCTCGATCCCCTACGGCATCCACGATCTGCGGCAAGACATCGATGGTGGCCGGCATTCCATCGAGACGCCGTCCCCCATGGTTAGAGACAACGATGCCATCAAGCCCCAGCGCGACGGCACGCTTAGCATCGTCGGGCCGCAGCACACCCTTGATCAAGATTGGTAATCGTGTCTGTTTTCTCAGCCAGCCAAAGAAATCCCAGGAAAGCGAAAGATCCCAGGCTTCGGCGTTAAATGCCTGGACCGCCTCGTTACTCATGGCATTGGTAATTTGGTTGAACCCAATATCACGCAGGTGCTTAACCAACATCTCCTTGGGCAAGGTAAACTTATTGCGGCGATCGGCATCTTTCCATTCGCCCAGGTCAACCGTCAGGATAATGGCCTCAAAGCCGGCCCGGTTAACCCGCTCAACCAGTTGTCGCGTTACTTTACGGTCCTTGGGGACATAAAGTTGAAACCATTTTGACCCCTTGCTGGCCTGGGCAATCTCTTCGACGCTATTACCAACACTGCCACTCATGGCATAGACCGTTCCCATCGCCGTCGCGGCCCGGGTAGCAGCCAGACCGCCTTCCGGGTGATACATGCGCTGGGCAGCAACCGGTGCCAGCATGATCGGCATGGCAATCTTCTTACCCAACACCGTGGCTGAAAGATCCGCTTTGCGTACTCCCTTAAGCAACGGCGGCAAGACTTTGATCTTCTGCAAGGCGGCCAGGTTGTCTCGTAACGTATACTGGTCGGCCGACCCGGTATCTATATAGTCAAAGGTGGCCTTGGGAAGTTTTTCCCTGGCCAATTGGCGAACATCGGCCACATTCACTGCCTGCTCGATAGAGCCGACTGAAATCGCTTTTTGCGGCCCTGCCCCTTCTTGTCCGGCAGCCGCTGCCTGATCGTCATCGCCACTCAAACCCATGGACCCGGCGGCGGTAGCCAGTACCTGTCCAAAGGTTCTCCGACGGATAGGCTCTTTCATCGATTACTCCTCATCGATCACCTTCTCGTACTGTTCCTTGAGCGGGGCAAAGGCAAATTTATTTAACACGGCAATCAGGCCACGATCTCCCTGGTCCTGGACCACATCACTGAGAGTATCGATTGCATTGTAAAGTTTTTCCATGGCAATTTCGTACTGTTCAAGGGCAGCATCCTGGTCACCTGCCTTGGTCGCCAGGCTCGCTTCTCGTACGGCTCGAATCGTTGCCAGGTATTCCAGTACATATTCTCCCCGTTTTGCCCAGTAGAAAAGCAACCGTCGCGAGCGCGGATCTGCGGCCCCGTGACTGCGATACAACTCGATCATCGCATTGGTATAAAGCTCGTTCACTTCATCCCACCACTCGGGCACCGGCGTGGGATGATGATGTTTCATGAGCATTCCCTTAACGGGAAAGTTGAATCCCAGGTTCTTCTGATCCGTAAGCTCAGTCGCTTTCTCGATCTGCTGCATCGCCAGCCACAAGCGGTCCGCCACTTCCTGCCTGCCGGTAATTGTTGTAAAGAGTGCATCATGAGCTGACCGCGCGGTTACTTCGGGATCCCAGGAAGCGCGGGAAAGAAAATGGACAGCTGGATCAAGGTCGGCAAGCATCCAGTAACGGGTCGAAAACCCGTCCCAACCGTTTTCACGAATCTTGTTTACAAGTGATTCAAGCCGTTGAGTAACTTGCTGAGCAAGTGGGCCAATGTTGTCATCCGCCAGCGTCGTGATGAACTGAGCCTTCACCTTGGTCGTCGGTATTTTCGCGAGGTAGTCGCTATTTTCATCAACACGGCGAGCCGTGTAATCAACAAAATTGAGCGTGCCAGCTCCCGCAGGCAACAACTGATCCAAATAGGGATACAACTCCGGATCGACCGACCGCACGACCAGTTGAACCCGTTGTCCATCAGGTCGTTTCAACAAATCAGCATGTTCACCGCTAAGCAAGTGATGGAGAAAGGCCAACGCCACTACGTTTCCTTTCAATGCCTGTCGGCCACGAGCACCGGAAGCAATTAGTGAACGGTTTCCGGCCGCTTCCACTAGTGACGCCAGGGTCGGTAAACTGGCTCCAGGTCGACTGCTAAGAAACTTCCAGGCTGCCTCCGCATGTTCTTCCCACTCCGGAAACTCCGGCAAGGTGAGATAGAGGGAATCGACCGTAGGATAGGTTTTCAGGTAGGCTCGCAGCTTGGTGGCAACCAGGTCCTGCAGCGTCTTATCATCAAATTGTTGTCCCGCTCCAGGCGTCATCGTCAACTGGTTCAAACCACGGGCTGCCTTGGAACCTTTGAGAACCGGTGCAAACTCCTTGGGAAAAGCGAGCGGTGAAACCAGGATGCCAACTTTCATCCCCAACCGCTGCGATTCCGTAATAATGCCATTGGCATAACGAATCCCAGCAGCAGTCATCTCCTGGTAACTGGTCTTACCAGTGAACTCGGGATTTTCAAACAACGAGAGACCACGCAGTGCGTTTCGTCCAGGTGCTCCACGAGGCAACTCAAAACGTTCTCCGTACCAGAGCATGGCGGTCTTCTTATTGATCCCCTGAAAACGATAGTCAACAAATGGTTGCCAGGGGTAAACAGCCAGCATGACCTGGTTAAACTTCTGTTTCGCCAACTGCTTGAGAACTTGCTTATGCTCTGCCAGCGACCAGGACTCGGGACCAATCGCAAAATCATTGATCGTTCGCCAGCTACGAGTTCTAAATTCCGGCTCATTGACATAATCCAGACCACTTATCTTCAGTGGTTTTGGATCTGGATAAATGTCCTCACGCAGCAAGTAACGAATCCCCTGCTGATAACCAAATTCATAAACAGCCCAAAGCGTTGCCCGGGGACTGCCGCCACCGATAATGACTGCTTGTTTCTGACCGAGCGAACGGATAACAATCCCCTGGTCAGAAACCTTGGGCCAGAATCCCTTGAGACGCCGGCCAATGATCCGATTTGTTTGGGGACTGCCCAGGAAAATCACCGGGGTTTTCCCCTGGGCTGGTGGCCGCGAAGAAATTGTGATTTCTGCCGTCGACAATTTTGCAATCATCGCCTGCAGTTCCTGGGCCGCAAGTTTTTCGAGGGCCGGTGCCTGGTCATCAAGCACGATGTGAACTGGTTCCGCGGCAATCGATCCCGCCACAAAGCCGGCAAGTAACCAGCCACTGGCAATTAAACCTGGCATCCAACGCATGATAACTCCTCGCGATAATCTTTCTTATTCCCCGGCTTCTTTGGAGAAGCAGTAGAGGGTATTAAGCGTACGGACATAGATACGACCATCGGCAATAGCCGGCGTCGCAATGCAACTGTCTCCCATGTCGTTCTTGGCCAGTCGCTTCAACTGGTCTCCCTGCTCCAAGACAGTCAAGAATCCGTTTTCACCCATTACATAGATTTTGCCATCCCCGGCAACGGGACTGGCATAGTAGTTGCCAAAGTTGTTGATCCGTTTCTTCATCCAGATCGTCTTCCCGTCGTTACTGTCAAAACAGGCGCTAATGCCACCTTTCTTGACCATGAACAATTGGTCTCCATAAACGAGTGGAGAAGAGATATTTGATGAAGCGGGGTGGTCCAAGTTAAAAACAACATGTGTCTTGGTTACGTCACCAGTACCTCCTCCACGAACCGACTGGATAATATTCCCTCCTCCAACCCGATTCGTGGGTGCCTGAAAAGCGTCGTCGATTTCCGTGTCTACCAGGAAGCCATCCTTGTTAGCATCTCCCTTATCAAATTTCTTCCAGAAAGCCTTGTCGATCTCCTTCTTGTCAAGCTTGTTATCCTGGTTCGTATCTTTCCATTGCAACAAAGCATATTTCAGGACCCGATCAGTATCCCCGTAACTTTGCACCGTGATATAAATCCGGTCATTTTTCACGACTGGCGTTGTCATAATAGTTCGCAGCAGTGAATTACAGTTCCATAATTCCTTCCCGGTCGCCGGGTCATAACCTTTCAACTTACCGGAGCCTGCCAGCACCAGGTCCTCCCGACCGTTCGCTCGGCAAATTACTGGCAGGGCATACCCTGCCAGCATTTCCGGTCGAGGTGTGCGCCACCGCTCTGCACCAGTTACCGCGTCATAGGCGACAACAAACGGATTTAAATCATCATCCTGATTAAAAATAACCAGGTCTTTGTAGACGATGGGCGAAGCAGCCGCCCCCCAACTCAACAGGTAAAATGGTTCCGGTATTTCCTGCTTCCAGAGCAGCTTGCCATCGG
>CAZXJC010000467.1:0-4895 GCA_964640885.1 uncultured Pirellulaceae bacterium
CGATGCGCAACTGCTTGACGGTGGAAAGCAAGTCCAGGTGAAAACCAGTAACGTGACCCACTTGGAATTATCACCGGCCATCTCGATTAGCGAGGCGACCGTTGAAATCGATGGCCAGCAATTAAAAGCTCCCCGCACAGAAAGTTCGCCGAAGATTATCCTGTTGTCCAAACGGCAAGGGAAATGGTCCTGGCTGGCAGAGCGATCACAGTCCCAGTCGCTGCAAAAAAAACCGGGTCTACAAGGTCCTATCGACGATGTTTTTTATGAACCGTTCCTGGTGGTGACGCCGTCGAAAAAGTCTCCGCATCCGCTTGTGCAAAGATGGTTGGAATTTGAACTGGACCATTTTAAGCGCCGTTGGCGATCGCTCTATCGAGCTGAACTGCGGATCAAGACGGACCAGGAGGTGACACCCGCGGACTTTAAAGATAACCATATTGTGCTCTGGGGCGATCCAAGTTCGAATCGCTGGATCAAGCAGTTAGGCAGCGGCCAGCAGAGTCTCAAGGTGGGCAATCGAAAGAGAAACTTCAGCTGGAATGAGCAACAGTTGATTTGGAACGGTAAGAAGTACTCGGCTGGCGAGCATCTGCCCGTACTGGTCTATCCCAATCCCTGGAACGATCAAAAATACGTGGTGCTTAACAGCGGTCCCACCCATCGGGAAGGACATGATCGAACCAACTCGCTGCAAAATCCTAAACTGCCGGACTGGGCAATTGTCGACTTGCGCCAGCTACCCGATGCGCTGCTGCCGGGAAAAATAGTGGCGAATGGATTCTTTGACGAATCTTGGAAACTCAAGTGAATGGAGTTTTTGTCGAATGACTGAGCAACTGGTCTGTAGCTATGCGAACCAGGACCAGAAACTGGCAGCTTATCGCAACGTCCACGAATTCTGGAGCGGTGGACGGACGCTCGAAGAGCATTTGCAGTGGCGATCGACTTCGCCACAACACAACCGTGCTAAATGGTGTGTTGGTTGTATCGATGACCAGGTTGTTGTCTCGCTCGGATCTTATCCGATTGAATTGCATTGGGACGGTCAGCAAGTCGCTGGGATTTTTATTGGAGCCGTTCATACGCTGCCCGCTTTTCGCGGCCATGGTTTCGCTCCCCAATTGCTTTCTTGGGTAGAGGATCAAGAACAGCAACAGGGAGTTCGTGTGAGCGGTCTCTTTTCCGATATCGATCCAAACTACTACGGCCGGTTCGGGTATGAGCAATGCGAAGGCTGGGAAATGAGCATCAAGATCACAGAGGCGGCAGAGGTACCTGCGTCGGATTGGCAGTTACAACCGATTGATCCGCAACAGCAGCTGGCAAAAATTCAGCACTGGTATGAAATGGCTCAGCAGAAGCGGGCGGTCTGGGTGATTCGAGACGACGATTACTGGCAGTACATGCTGGCCAAGTCTGCCACGGACCAGTTTTTTCTACTGGTTGACGGGCAGCAACAAGAACAGGGTTACCTGCGAGTCCACAGCCATGACGAGCACTGGGTGGTCCAGGATTGGGGCCTCGCGATGGGTGACCCGGATGACTTGGTAGCGATGATGACAGCGATTCGAACCAGTGCTTCCCAGCAAGGAGTTACGTCGATTGTTGGCTGGTTGCCACGATTGCAGGAAACGATCGCCGGTATTGATTTTGAGCCACGGCCACAGGAGATTACCATGTTCAAGAGGTTGGATCCCAGCTTGAGCTTGTCGGCCAAAATCGTTGAGGATTCAGCTTACTTACGAGAAATTGACCACGTTTAAGAACGAATAAGAGGAAAACAATGAGTGAAACCACTGCCGGAAAACCACGTGTTGTTGCTGACGGACCCCTGGCCGATGCAATTTTGCAACTGATGGGAGATCGTGTCGAGTTGTTGCCCTGGGAAGTTGGCACCACAGGGAGTGAAACAGCGGTCGATGGTATCTACACTTATGGCCATGAGCAAGTGAACGGTGCCATGATGGATGCTCTTCCCGGGTTGAAAGTGATTAGCAACTATGGAGTGGGGGTCGATCATATCAATTTGGCCGATGCCCAGGAGCGGGGTATTCCCGTTGGTAACACACCTGACGTGCTTAACGGAGCCACGGCTGATATGGCGATGACCTTGCTGCTGGCCGCAGCTCGTCGCCTGATGGAAGGAGATCGGTTTGCACGCAGCCCGGAGTTCACTCACTACGATCCCGGTTACATGTTAGGTCAGGAAGCCCACAGCACGGTGGTGGGAATTGTTGGACTGGGAAGGATCGGCTGGCAAATTGCGCGTCGAGCACTTGGTTTTGACATGCGTGTCCTCTATCACAATCGCAATCCTCGCGAGGATTTACCGGCCGATGTGGATGTTACCTATGTCGATTTCGATACCCTGCTAACAGAATCGGACTACGTGGTGTTGAGCCTGCCACTCTCGGCAGAGACCGAGCAGTTGATTGGTGAGCAGCAACTACGCCAGATGAAGTCGACGGCCATCTTGGTGAACGTGGCTCGCGGTGGCGTCGTGGATACAGATGCCTTGACCGCAGCGCTGCGAGACGGAGAAATCTATGCTGCCGGGCTTGATGTTACCGATCCGGAACCGTTGCCACGGGATCATCCGCTCTTGCAGTTGGACAATGTTACGATTGCACCACACCTGGGAAGTGCCACTGAGCAGACGCGGCAGCGGATGGCAGAGATTTCTGTCGAGAATTTGTGGGCAGGCCTGGAGGGGAAGGAGTTGTTGCACCGGGTCGTGTGACTCGGTTCGGTCCTCTGCTAAGGAAAGTCGTATTCCTCGTTGTCCGGATCAAAGTCCTTCTCCTGCAGTCCGACGTTTAATTTTAAGTCCCGGTAGATATATTCTTCCATCAAGGAAGGTTTGCCACCTTCCTTTGCTGGCCAGTCGTAAGCGGAATAGCGCAGCGGTACGAGGCGTTCTTCGTCGACGTAAATCTCGGCGATATGGAAGTCAAAATGGTCTTTCTTGACAGGATGCTTGACCCGAATCCGCGTGCAACGCACACCGTCGACCTCGGTATCCTTGTCGATTTCTACGTCACAGTCACCCGCCTGCCGATCACGTTCACCTTTTTGAATTAACTTGGTAACCATCTTCTCAATACCAATCTCCGTGATTGGATACCGACTGCCGACCATCGCCAACAAACTGGTAGGTTTTAGCTTGAGGCGGAAAAGGTTCCTAAAGCCGGGTTCATGAGCAACCATCTTGCCATCGTGATGACATTCGACCCAGATGACTTCCCGACCATTGAGTTTTCGCGGTTGCACAAACTTCAGGTAAACACTGAACGGTATTACCCTTTCATCGCCCCGCATTCTGCGGTTGCGAATTCGTACTTGCATCGCTTGGGTCGTTCCCAGTTTCCCCAGCACACGCTCGCGGCTCTCAATCGTGGCCGTGTAGTCGGTGACGCTACTCTGAATCCGCTCTAGCGATCGATAGGCGATTTCTAAGGCAGGATCCAAGGGGTGAGGCGGTTTGTCCGGATCGCGGTCAGGTTGCTTTACATCAATGTCGCTTTCCGCCTCACTCTCGAGTGCGGCCTGCTTGAAGCGTTCTTTTGCTTCCTTGAGTCGGCGGGCAGTCCGCACTCCCACAATTACTACGACGGCCAGTAAGCCGAGTAGCAGAATCCGTCGCCAGCCAAAACGGAACGGCGAATGATCCATATCGCTTTCCTGGTTTGGTTCGGGACGGCCGGTGTGCATGAGAGTTGAGTTTCCGTTGGAGAGGGTTTGCCAAGTTCCTTCTTATTTTTAGTCTGTGAGCCACAGGATCAAGGGATGTAACAAAGAAATATTATCAGTGATTGTTGTGAGGTCGCTAGCTATGGTATTCTCGTGCGGCAGGAAGCTTCGCATTGGCGGGCAGAAAGTTAACACGCTTAGCCGTTTTGTCCCGTTTGTCCGGGAAGAATGAAACGAGGGGGAAGATTAGGAAAGATGACAGCAGATAATAATAAAGTTCGTTGGGGAATCATCAGTACAGCATTAATTGGGACCGAGAAAGTAATTCCCGGTATGCAGGCTGCCAATTGTTGTGACATTCGGGCGATTGCTTCCCGAGAATTGAGCAAGGCAGAGCAGGCCGCCACTACCCTGGGAATTCCCCAGGCCTATGGATCCTACGAAGAGTTGTTGGCCGATCCGGACATTGAAGCGGTCTACAATCCGTTGCCTAATCATCTACACGTACCCGTTTCGATCCAGGCACTGGAGGCTGGTAAGCATGTTTTGTGTGAAAAGCCGATCGCATTGACGGCGGCTGAAGGCCAACAACTGGTCGATGCCGCGGCGCAACATCCGGAATTAAAGGTCATGGAAGCGTTCATGTACCGGCATCATCCTCAATGGCAAAAGGCCCGGCAATTGGTACAGGACGGCGAGATTGGCACGCTTAAGACAATTCAGTCACTCTTCTCTTATCACAATGTGGATCCTGGAAATATTCGTAACATGGCTGATATCGGTGGCGGTGGCTTGATGGATATTGGCTGTTACCCGATATCATTGTCGCGGTTTATTTTTGATGCAGAACCGACTCGGGTTGTGGGCACCGTGGAACGGGAGCCCAATTTCAAGACAGACCGGTCTGCCTCCGCCGTGTTGGATTTTGGTAACGGGACTTCTTCGTTCACCTGTTCTACTCAACTGGCTCCTTATCAACGGGTCCATATCGTGGGAGATCAGGGTCGCGTGGAGATCGAGATTCCCTTTAACGCTCCCAACGATCAGCCTTGCAAGCTATGGCACCAGGTTGAAAGTGGTGAGATTAACGAGATCGAGTTCGAGGTGTGTGACCAGTACGGTATTCAAGGGGACCTGTTTTCCCAGGCGATTCGTAACGACACTCCCGTACCAACACCGATCACTGATGCGGTGGGGAACAT
>CAZXJC010000468.1:0-3637 GCA_964640885.1 uncultured Pirellulaceae bacterium
ACCGAGTTGGCCAGCAGAAAACTGGCGATTGCGATTGGCTTTGGTGTATTTGTGATATCGACATCGTACCAGTGCGGAAACAATCTCGGTGTGCAGAGCGCCTTTAAAGCACTCGGGGCATCTCAAGGAACTTCGATTTTCCTGGTTATTGCATTCAACGCGCTTTCAATTTCATTCCTGTACCTCTTCAAGAATTTCTACAAGGCACTCGAGCGAGTCATGATGTGTTTTGTTGGTTTGATGCTGATCTGTTTCGCGATCAACCTGGCTATCGTACAACCAAATGTCAACGATTTATTAAAGGGATTTGTCCCACAAAAAGGTGCTTTCGGAGACATTTCTGTACTGGCTTTAGTCGGAACGACCTTTGTTATTTCCGCCGCTTATTTCCAGGCATACTTGGCTCAACAGAAAGGATGGAGTCAGAACGAGTTGCGAAGCGGCTTAATCGATGCCCGCGTTGGTACCGTAATCATGTGTCTGATCACCATCATGTTGATCTGCACAGCAGCAGCTGGTTTAGCGGGAGAGAAACTAAACGGCGTGGGAGATGTCGCTGCTGGTCTCGAGCCTACCTTTGGAAAAGGGGCTCGTCTACTTTTCTGCTTCGGCCTATTTAGCGCAGCCTATTCTTCATTCCTGGTCAACTCAATGATTGCCGGCTTTATCATGTCCGATGGCCTTGGATGGGGCAGCAAGCCGACTGACAAAGGACCAAAGCACTTAACAAGTTTCGTACTGCTGACCGGCATGACGGTTGCCTTAGTGGTCATTTATCAATTCGGCGGAAAGAATCCTGTCCAGTTGATTATTGCCGCCCAAGCTATCACGGTGATCTTCGCACCACTGTTGGGAATTGTACTTCTCTGGCTTACTAACAGTAGACGAGTCATGGGAGAACAAACTAATGGCCTCGGCACCAATCTCGTAGCAGGGGCTGGATTACTATTACTACTCGCTATGAGCTTCTATATCGTTAGCGTCAAACTTCCCAAACTGCTTGCCCCACCCGCCGCCGCAGAAGCCACGGTAAACCCTGGCGGATCCATTGAAACCTCGGCAGCATCAGACACAGACAAGACTCGTCAAACAAAACTATGAATGCCAGTACTGCAGAAACACTGACGCGTATCACCAAGCAGTTGCTCGATGCTATTGATACTGGTGACTGGGAAGCCTATCAAGAATTCTGTGACCCGACCCTGTCAGCCTTCGAACCGGAAGCAACGGGCCACATGGTAGAAGGAATGGAATTTCATGAAATCTATTTCGCCAACCCATCCAACTCGGTCGCACGCAAGTCGAGCATTCGCTCCCCGCACTTACGGCTGCTGGGCGACACCGCGGTCGTCTCCTATGTAAGACTGGTGCAAAGCATTTCCGCTGATGGCCAGCATAGCACGTCCTCCTTTGAGGAAACCCGCGTCTGGCAGCAGATCGAGGGGACCTGGAAGCATGTCCATTTCCATCGATCGAAAATGGGACAGTGGAATTAAGCTAGCCTGCCAGGACGCGGCCGCCGCAAACATTGAGCAACTGCCCATTAATACCACTGGCTCCCTCGGTCGCCAGGAAAACGGTTAAGGCAGCCACTTCATCTGGAACCAGGCGGCGTCCCAGCGGCGATGCATTTTTCTCCAGTTCCTCAAACGCCAGTCCCGTGCGCTGTTCATCATACTCGAGGCGTTTATCATTCATAGCTGTTCTGGTCACACCAGGACAAACAGCATTTGCCGTAATTCCATCCTGAACCACTTCCACGGCGGTTGATTTTGTCAGGCCGGCCAGGGCATGCTTACTTACTGTATAGGCTGCCCCGTGCATGGCCGTCACCTTGGCATTGATCGAAGCGATATTAATGATTCGTCCCCATCCTTGTGCCATCATGGCCGGTAAACAGAGCTTCGTCAGAAAATAAGGAGCATTCACGTTCAGTGCCATCGTCAGGTTCCAATAATCATCGTCAAAACTGACCAGTGGCCCTGGTGCATAGCTGCTGCCGATACCTGCGTTATTGACGAGAATATTGATGTCACCCCAAGGCTTGATCTCGGCGAACAGTTTTTCCGGAGCTTCCGGAGAGGCCAGGTCTGACACGACACAGAGCGCCCGTTGTCCCTGCTGTTCTACCAGCTCCGCCACTTCCGCCAATTCTGCCTCAGTCCTGGCGGTCAGAGCCACGTCCACTCCATCTTGCGCCAATCCGATCGCGATCGCTCGTCCGATTCCCCGGCCTGCCCCGGTCACTAATGCTATTCGTTCTTTCACAACAATTCTCCCAAACAAAATGTTAATGACCTCCCGAAGCCACGGGAGACAGTTGGTTGACAGTCAGCACAGATTACTACAAAATCCTACGGAAAATAGCCGTCATACGAAACCCACAGCTGCCAGATCCTTTTTAAACAACTTTTTAACAAACCTCTAACTGCGAACTTACCTATGACAACAGTTATCACAGGCGCCACCGGTTTTGTTGGAAGTCAACTTGTCAAGCAAGTCGACCAGCCGGTAATTCTCAGTCGTAATGCCGAACGAGCCCGCCAGCGGTTCGCTGACACCACCGTCCAGGCCTATGACTGGAACTTGAACTCAGAGCCACCGCCGGCGGAAGCTTTTGACGGAGCGAATGCGGTGATCCATCTCGCGGGCGAATCCGTCGGGGAAGGTCGCTGGACCAGTCGCAAGAAACAACAAATTCTCGATAGTCGTGTCCGAGGGACACGTCACCTGGTTGATCGCCTGGAAACCCTGCAGGAAAAACCCAAGGTGCTCGTCTCAGCCTCAGCCGTTGGCTACTACGGTTCCCAGGGCGATGAGATTCTGAATGAAACGGCTGCTACCGGGAACGACTACCTAGCCGATGTCTGCCAGCAATGGGAATCTGAAGCTGGCCGCGCACGTGAATTTGGTATTCGTGTAATTAACGTGCGTATTGGTATCGTGCTGGGAGCCGGCGGTGGCGCGCTTAAAAAGATGTTAACACCCTTTAAACTCGGCGTCGGTGGACGCCTTGGTCATGGAAGACAATGGATGCCCTGGATTCACCTGGGTGACCTGGTCCATATCCTCTCCTTTGCAGCGGAACACCCCTCGTTCGATGGCCCACTCAATGCCACGTCCCCCAATCCGGTAACCAATCGCGACTTTACCCGCAGCCTGGGCAAAGCCGTGCGACGGCCGACGATCTTTCCTGTCCCCGGTTTCATGCTACGGCTGGCACTGGGTGAGTTTGGTGGCATCCTGTTACATTCTCAGCGAGTCGTACCCGAGGCCGTTACCGAACTAGGGTATTCATTCCAATTCCCTGGGCTCGATGCTGCCTTGCAAGACATCCTGGCTCGCTGACCCATGTACGAACTGAACTTCACCCAATTCATCGCCCGCCCCAGGCCGGAAGTCTTTGCCTTCTTCTCCGACATCCAGAACTTGGAACGGATCACGCCACCCTGGCTGCACTTCAAAATCCTGACCTCTTTACCATTCACGATCGAAGCGGGCAGCGTGATCGACTATCGGCTAAAACTTTCCGGTATTCCGTTTCAATGGCAAACCAAGATCGAAGAATTCGAACCGAACGACTTTTTCACTGACACCCAAGCACGGGGTCCGTACCGGTACTGGCATCGACTGCATC
>CAZXJC010000469.1:0-2877 GCA_964640885.1 uncultured Pirellulaceae bacterium
GCCGGTGCCGCCGCTGCTGGCCCCCCATCTCCCTGGGGTGACGCAGGTGCGGCCGCCGCCACCCGCGTGCCGGTCAGACTAGAGGGGCGTTGCTGAGTGGCACTTTTACCTGCCATGGTTTGGCTGGCTTGCTGATCTTCCTCTTCACTGCCGGCGAACGGAACCGCATCCTGATGAGCGCGGCGAGTAGAAACCTGAGCTAATTCTGATAACGGGGTGGCTGACCCGTTCGGATCTTCCGCTGCCTTCGATTGCGAGGAACCGTCAGCGCGATTGGTCGTCGCCCGGGCAACACTCGCCCCGGTCGGCTGCGCTGCCTGCGGCGACTCCTGTCCTCCAGCAGCCTGCGACGGTGCCGCCGCGATGGCAGCAACCTGCGGAGACTCAATCGTGGCCCGCGCCGTTGCCTTCCCATTTTGCCTGGCTGGCGCATCGTTTGGTACTGAACTGATTTCTGGCTGTCCACCGCCAGAGGCACGACCCACATTTTTCTGATCAACCAGTTGGGTAGCACCTAGATCGATTTCCACGTTCCCCTTAGCCGCGGTCTGCGAACTTTTCGCTGCCTTGGAAGCGGATCGATTGAGCGATGCTGCAGCATCCAAGGAGACCTGGGCAGGCTGACTGGAGGCAGCCGTATTGGCCACTTCCACGCTATTGGGGCTGACCGTCGCCGACGGGCGATCCGCACCAGCACGGCTGCGATGAATCCTGGCAACTGCCGACGGCGCTAACTGGGGACCGTTTTTATTCTGCTGCGTAGCCCGTGTGCGGGCAGCAGCGATGGATGCCGTGGTCGCCTGGTTACTGGCAGCCGAGAGGGCCTGTTCCAGGTTCCTGGACTTCCCACGGCCGGCCACTCCACCGGTCGCTTTGGCGACGGCAGTTCGGGCTGGCTGACTGGTGGCAGTCGCGGCGGCCTGAGCAGCGACTGCTGGCTGGGAAACAGCCTGCGGAGAAACGGCCACTTGAGCTTGCCGCTGCGTACGCTGGAGAGAAGTACTGGCGTTGGCTGCGTTGCTGGCTGCCGGCTGATTAGCGGCGCGAGTTTGTCGAGTTGCTTGTGCCTGGGACGAAGCGGACACGCTGCTGGCAGGTCCTGAAACTGTGCTCGAGCGCTGGGCGCTGGCACGACTGGTAGCACGACTGCGGCTCGCACTTGTCGAGTTGGCTTGCAAGGCCCGTGGGGCAGCAGGCTGGGTCGACGTGGTTCCCGGATTAGCAGTCGGAGTAACTACAACCGGTGCATTGGTTTGTGCCAGTGCTGAACTCTGACGACGCTGTAACTGGTTAGCACTTTGAGCAACATTGCGAGTCGGATCGGTTTCACGACGGCTGGCTCGGTTAGCCTGGGTAACACTGGGAGCCGTAGTCGGGTTAGCTGTGTTAAGAACCTGTCTGCGAGTAGCCGTCGTAGCCGTCGTGGCACGGGCCACCGAGCTACTGCGAGCAGCCACAGAACGAGTTGCTGTCTGGGCGGCTGGCGCAGGAACCTGGGGTGTTGCTACTTGGGCTTGAGCCTGCGAGTTGACCCGGTTAGTCAAACGAGCGGTACGATTCGCAACCGGCTGCGGTGGCTGGGCAAGCGTTGGTTTCTGGGGAGCCGGATTCTGGCGGCTGACCCGTTGCTGAGATGCCTGGCTGGTCATGGCAGTCATCTCCCGAGTCGGCGTTGCCGTTCGCTGGGGAGTGGCTGTTGCTTGCTGGCGGGCCACTGTATTGGCAGGCTTGATCGCGGGGGCAGGCGTTTTCACAGAGACAGCGGATTGCTGCGTGGGCACCACTTGCGTGCGCGGCAACTGCTGGGCAGTCGCTGTTTTGCGCTGCATCGTTGGCTGGGCAGACCGGTCACTGGCCGGTTGCTGTTGTTGACGGGTCGTCCGTTTAACATTGCTAGCCTGCTGGGAAGCTGCTGAGGCAGGTTCACTGCTGGTTTGCTTGCGTTGTTGTTGGCGGGTCGCTTGTGTTTTCGCCAGGGCTGAGGCACTGGCCTGCAACTGGGGATTGCTATTGCGGGCAGCAGGTGTCACTTGGGGGACGGTGACGGCAGCATTCTGGCTCGTCACGGCCTTGGTTTGTTGCCGGCTCAGTTTCGACTGCTGTTCGCTTTGTCTTGGTTGTGCGACAGCTCTCTGAGCCTGCTGCTTAACCACTTCCGGTTTCACTTCTGTCACCGGTTCTGGCACCGGTTGAGGCTGCGGAGGCGTGGGAGTCGTTGGTTGCTCCTGGTCAGGTCGTTCTACTTCTCGGGGTGTCGGCTGGGGAGATTCGGTTTCGACGGGACGCTCAAATTCCCGCTCAATGGTCTCCTGCTGCTGCATCTGAGAAGGATGATATTCAGCGATAGTCACCGGTTTCTTGGTATTCACCTGGCGGGCTGCCTGTGGCTCTTGCCAGATCTGTGAAAAGATCGTGTTCTCCAACGCCACGATCAGCATCATCAGGTGAAAAATAGCGCAGACTACCACTGACAATTGCATCGTACGACGCACAAAGCGATTACCAACCGAACGTAGTGTCCAGATGGTAGCAGCGATCAGCAGGACGACACCGGCGATGGAGAGCCAGGGGGATACATACCAGCGTGGATCATCAAATCGCTGGTAAACCAGGATTGATCCAACCATGAAGCCACCGAACACGACCAGGGCCATGTCGATAGGCCACTGGTGGTCATCAAAGACCTGCCGTTGTCGTGGCTGATAGGAACGGACCTCGCGTTTCCGCTGAGCCATACTTACTCCCGCTTAGTTGCCTGTTACCAAGCTAAACGTCACCCTTAGTAGCTACCGTATAATCAAAAATTCCAGCCTGGTTGCACAAGTTCATTACCAGTGCCACATAGGAAAACTGGACTCTTTCGTCTGCCCGAATGAT
>CAZXJC010000470.1:0-6128 GCA_964640885.1 uncultured Pirellulaceae bacterium
ACCTGGCCGACGGGCAGGTGGGCGTGGAGGGGGGCCAGGATCATTAAGCTGAGCCCGGGCAATCGCATAACGGCGATGAATAAAATCTCGGATGGATGCCACGATCGTCTCATAACTCTCATCTTCCCGATTAGTTGCCCGACGGTGCGGAAACGGGTCAGCAGCCAGATCCTTCTTGATCCGTGCATAATTCGCATCCAGCTTGGGAACCAGTACTTTTGGATGAAAGTATTTTTCCAGGATCAGGTTCGCTTCTCGTCGATAGCGCAAACGAAGCTGTGGATTCTCAATGATCCGCTTGACCAATGGCGAAGGGGGACGAGGTGCAAGCGGCCAAGCAGCATGCCAGCCAGCAATCACCGGTATCCGACCAAAGGCCTCATCTGCAAAAGCAACATCCAAGTCCCAGGGCAAGTAATGCCAGCGTCCATCCTGAGGATCATGGTAGAGATAATAATTGTGCGGATTCCAGCCGGTCAGTTGATCAAACGCACCTGAATACAACATCACGGCCATGCTCTTGAGGAAAGCGTCCAGGACGATGCTCGCTTCCATTACCCTGGCAAATTCTTCGTCTGGAGTCTTGTTGATTCGATCAATCAGTCGCAGTACGTCACGGGCATCTTTATGGGCGGCCGACGATTTAGGATCAAAGGGGAGACCGCGACCGACGGCCGGGTTAAAACCTTCTGGCAGTGGTTCCAAGTTACCTCCCGGACCTCCGAGATGATTCTTATAGAGCGCCCCACCCGTGGTAAAATGGGTCTTGATAAACGTCGTGTCGATCCGTTCAACATTGGTATAGATCCCATGAAACTTGCCATTGAGGTAGAGTCGTGCGTAATTGCAGCGAGAAGACTTAATCTTCAAGTCTCGTAAGATGGCCGTGATCAGCGGTTCGCTAAAGAGGCTGCCAAACTGGATCCCGTTATCAAGGGCTACACGTTCGAGTCCGAGAAATCTGCGACCTTTTTCAAACTCGCTAAACTTCACCAGGAAACTGCGCTTATGCGGCTGATTTGGCTTCGAGGAACTGTTTCCCTTGTAGCGGACCCCGACGTTCTCAATGGTCTGGTCATTCCAACGAAAAGTCGCGGAAACATAGATCCTCTCTGGCAGTGCCTCCTTCATCTTGGCAAGATTCTCGGCGCTGATTTGCAAGTGAATCGTCTGAACCTGGTCAACCTGATAGAAGGAGGCTGCTTTTTTCAGGGCATCGGCAGTAGGTTGTTGAGCTACAGCAGGGACCGCCAGCGCCACAAGTGAAGCCAGCAGAGAGGCAAGAGGACAGAGACAGCGGAATTGGGCTAGTCGTTGCATCGTGTTGTTCGTTGAATTCTCTCGGACAATCTTCAAAAACTAATATAACAGGACAAGAATAAAAAGGAACAATAATCGACTTGCAGTCCGCACGTTGAAGATACATAACAGGGCTAAGTTGAAACAAACCATTTTGAAGGAATACGAATCATGATAAGACAAGCCGCCCGTCGCATGAGCATCTTGTTGACGATTACGATTCTAGTGCACTGCCTTCCCTCGCTAACGGCTGCCGAAGCCCGGATGAATGTCGTCTTTATCCTCGTCGATGACTGGGGCTATGCCGATGCGGGTATCCAGGGTAGCGACTTTTTCGAAACGCCCAATATTGACCGCTTTTCCCGGCAAGGCTTACGGTTCACCCAAGCCTATGCTGCGGCGCCCATTTGCTCCCCCACGCGAGCAGCCATCATGACCGGCAAGTTCCCAGCCCGGCTAGACATGACAATCTGGCACGAGGGTGCCATGCGGCAAGGACCTAGTAAACGCAAGCTGATCCAGGCCAAAGCAGAACCTAACCTGCCACTGGCTGAAGTGACGCTGGCTGAATTGTTCAAACAGAAAAACTACTCAACGGCCCACGTTGGCAAATGGCATCTTGGTCGGGCAGCGTTCTATCCGGAAGCCCAAGGATTCGATGTGAACGTGGGGGGAACCTACTGGGGAGCACCGGCCACGTTCTTTCATCCATACCGTGGCCCCTGGTCCAAAACGGATCCCGAGTTACGTTATGTGCCGGTCGGAACCGGTAAGCCTGGTGATTACCTGACCGACAAGCTGACCGATCATGCCTTGCAGTTTATAGACCAGCAACAGTCCAATCCGTTTTTCCTGAGCCTCTGGTTTCACACCGTGCATACCCCTATCGAAGGCAAGCCAAAACTGGTGCAACACTTTCAAGCCAAGAAACCGGGAAAGATTCACAACCACTGTGACTACGCAGCAATGGTCGCCAGCCTGGATCAAAACGTGGGACGGGTTTTGCAGCGACTGGATGAACTGAAACTGGCCGAGAATACCGTGGTCATCCTGCCCAGTGACAATGGTGGCCTCGATATCCCCAACGCAAAAAGCAACCGGATCCCTCCCACCCGCAATGCTCCCTATCGATCGGGAAAGGGGACACTCTACGAAGGAGGAATTCGTGTCCCCCTAATGATTCGCTGGCCAGGTGTCACCAAGGCCGGTAGCGAGTGCAAGGAGATAGTCTCTTCGCAAGATTTCTACGCGACCCTGGCAGAGGCCGCCGGTCACCGGGCAGCTGACTTGCCAAAACATGACGGCCAGAACCTGGGCCCACTTTTAAATGATCCCAAGCAGCGACTGGCGCGCAGGACACTCTACTGGCATTACCCCCATTACTATTCTCGCATGACACCGGCCAGCGCCATCCGTGACGGAGATTGGAAACTGATCCACTACTACGAAGATGACCGGCTGGAACTGTTTAACTTGCAGGATGATCCGGGCGAGACAACAAACCGGGCCGCTGCCCTGCCCGCTCGCACCCAAGCGCTGCAGGCAAAACTCAATACCTGGCGTCAAGAAACGGATGCCAAGGCACCGACGGCAAACCCAGACTGGAAACCTGCCGGCAGGAAGAAATAAGCTAGGGCTGTTCCGCGAATGAGCCCAACTCGGGCTGTTCCACCTGCTGGTATTGCTCGCTGGTCAAGCTGATCGAACGAGCATGATCGCCGGCATTGAAGTTGATCACCGGCTGATCGGCGAGCCCCTCGTCACAGTAAGTTTTGAATCCAAACAGCGATCCAAATGGTGGAATTGATCCCGGCTGAAGACCGGTCAATTCTGCCACCTCGTCACGGCTGGCAAAACGGAGGGAACGGGCACCGAGTAACTTGCGGACACTCTTGCTTGCCAGCCTCCTGTCTGCCGGCATAACAAACATCACGAATTGCTTGTCTAACTTGCAGATCAGGGCCTTGGCCCCACTGGCCAGGGAAGTACCGCGGACCGCCGCTGCCTCTTCGCTCGTAAAGACTGGCTCATGTTCAAGGACTTCGAACTGAACCTGGCGCTCCTCCAGTAAGGCGGTAAGACGTTCAAAGACCGTGGACATGGCGCGCCCGCTTCCAGTAGCTCGGCAGGAGATAAAACGAGACACCAGTGTAGCAGTTCAACTGCTAATTCCTACCAGCTGATGATTCCTAAGATAACGCCCGGACACACCAATACGCGTCCAGGAAATATGGCTGACTAGCGACGCGGCTGATCCGAAGCTGGTTGCGCGACAGTTGCCGTTGCCTTCCGGCGGCCAAGCAGCAGTAATTGTCCCTCTCGTAAGAACCTGGGCGTGGTTTCCAGTTGTATTACGTCCGGAGGCAACTGAGCTGACAGTCCTTCTATCGCCTGGCTGGTCGTAATCAGCAAACCGCCAGGATCTCCCTTTAAAAACTCGCCCACCTGCTCCACCTCTTTAAGCGGCTTCACCTGCTGGCCCGTATAGTAGACCAGGCTCTCATCAAAGTAACCAAACGTTTTAATGCTTGCTTGGTTCGGACCGGCATGATCACTAACCCAGCGGGCAATCTGAGGACTGGTCTGGTAACGGTCAACCTGCGGCGCTGCCCAGGCAAAGAGGGCCAGCGTAAAGGCCGCTGCCGTCGCCAGGACTGTCATGGCTGCCGCTTGGCGACGATCCACTTCGTATGCCCACCAACCGATCACACCGCCGATCAAGGGAATCAGGCCAATTAACATCAGGTGAGTTTCATCAGGCAAAACGCTTTCCAGCAGAATTCGACTGCCGATCAGGAAAGCAATCCCCACCACGATCAATGAAATCCAGGACGTTCGCATCCAGGCTCGGCTGTATTGAACGTCACGTGAGAGCCAACGGTCAATAAAGACGCCAAAGAACATCGCCACGGCCGGGTAAGCTGGCAGCACGTAGTGAGGCAACTTGGTCCCGGAAATCGAAAAGACGGCTATCCAGACTGTGATCCAGGCGATCAACAGCAGGTAGGCACGCCGCAAGTGATCATCCTTACCCAGCCCTGCCACCATCAACCGCAATCCCTGGTAATTAAAGATGCACCAGGGAAACATCCCCACGCAGATAGCAACCAGGTAATAGAAGGGACCACCATCATGACTCTCGAAGGTGCTAGAAAAACGCCCCACGTTATGGACCAGGAAAAATCCCCGCAACCATTCACCATCGGTTTGCATACCAACGGCGATATACCAGGGGGCAGCAATGATGCCAACCATCGCGAGCGCAGTCAGCGGTCGCATGGACCAGATCGTACGCAGGATCGTGATCGGCCAAAACACATTCTTCAACCAGACCATCGATCGTTTGAGCCAGGTCGACTGCTGGTTCACTCGCTGACGACTCGTCAGATCAGCATGTTCAAATAGCAGGAACAGGCCCAGTACGGCTGTCGGCAACACGACTCCCACTGGCCCCTTGACCAGGCAGGCCAATCCCATCCCCCCGTAGATCATTGACCAGCGAACCCAGGAGATACCCGTATCGCCCGTGGCCGCTGATCGAATATCCTGCGACTCGCTTTCACGATCCCGATAACGGGCTGCGATAAAAATCACGATCGGTAGCGTGCAAAAGAAAAGCAACTCCGGATCAGCAACCGCTGCTCGAGAAATCAACATGAACTGCAGGCAGGTGGCCAGGGCTGCCGCAGACCAAAAACCGGCCCGTGGTGTAAATAACATCCTGGCCGCGTGATACGTTAACAACACCGTACCAATACTAAAAATAGCTGAACCAATGCGCAAGGCAAACTCGCCATTGCCGAAGACTTGTACCCCGGCAATCATCACCCAGTACATGAAGGCCGGTTTATGCAACGACATCTCGCCGTTGAAATACGGAACAACATAGTTGCCCCGACTCATCATTTCCGACACGGTGCTACCAAAATGGGCTTCGTCTTCGTCCCACAGATGCGTTCCACCCAAGTTGGTGAAATAAACCACCGCGCAAAGCAAGACCAGGATAACTTGATGCCTACCTTGCTCAGACATGGTCTCGTACGCTCACAAACCTGGGGGCCGCAATAAGAAGTCACGAGTGTAATGGGCTGGGCAGTCGAGTCACAAGATGAATTGGCCCAGACCAACAACCGACAGGAAGTGCTAGCTACTGATCTGAATTGACATCCAGCCGCGATTAGAGCTATAAGACTCCCGGAATCAGCCCTTTCATTCAGGGGTGGCAGGCATAGAGGAGCCACGCAAAGTGGTAACGGTGCTGATGAAAAGCAGTGCGCTCTGAACCTGACTGCTACTTCTTTTCCGTGGAAACTTCCCGGGTCATGTGTGGAATTTGCGGTATCATCGGTTCGAGTAAACCTGGCACCATTGAAGCCATGGCCGATGCGATTGCGCACCGTGGGCCAGATGCGGACGGTTTTTACCAGCAAGACAACGTTTCACTCGGTCACCGTCGCCTGTCGATTGTCGACGTCCACCATGGCCAGCAACCGATGACAGACGACAGCGGTGTCGTGGTTGTTTTCAATGGTGAAATCTACAACCATCCCGTGTTGCGGGAGGAGTTGGAAGCGGAAGGGCCCTACACAACCCAATCGGACACCGAGACAATTCTCCGTGCCTATCGCAAGTACGGGACCCGCTGTGCTGAAGAACTCGATGGCATGTTTGCCTTTGTCCTCTACGACCCGCACGAGCGATGCCTGTTTGGCGCTCGCGACCGCCTGGGAAAAAAACCCCTCTACTACACGCTGTGTCCCTTTGGTGACATCGAATTTGCGTTTGCCTCGGAGTTAAAGGCCTTGCGGGCCTGTCCGGAAATTGCCAGC
>CAZXJC010000471.1:0-28428 GCA_964640885.1 uncultured Pirellulaceae bacterium
CCTGTATTCCGCTGCGGGAGCAAAAGTAACGGTGGTTGATATTAGTTCCGCTATGCTGGAATTGGATCGACGGGTAGCAGCGGAGCGCGGTTTACAGGTGCGGACAGTGGAAGCTTCCATGGATCAATTAACGGCTTTCAATAAGGCTGAATTCGATATTGTCGTTCAACCAGTGAGTACCTGTTATGTTCCCAAGATCGAGATTGTCTACCAGCAAGTCGCTCGTGTAATGAGGATCGGTGGCATTTACATCAGTCAGCACAAACAGCCTGGCAGCTTGCAAGCCGATATCAAGGTATCCCAACACGGATACGAATTAACAGAACCTTACTATCGCAACAATCCTCTTCCCAATGTTAAGGATAGCCGACATCGTGAAGATGGGACTTTGGAGTATCTGCATCGGTGGGAGGAACTGGTGGGCCACTTGTGTCGCAGTGGCTTTGTCTTGGAAGACCTGGTGGAACCATTGCATGCCGATCCAGACGCTGAAGCGGGCAGTTTTGATCACCGCAGCTGTTATGTACCTCCTTATGTGCGATTTAAAGCCAGGAGAATTGCTGGTGCAGGGCAAAACGAGAGTGACACTAAACAGATCGTTGTTCCTTGATTTTTCTAGCACCGTTGCAATCTCGGAGACCCTGTTTCACAATAGACGTTCCAGTTAGCTGCCGTTTGGCCGACCACGGTCTGGTGTTACCGGTGTTTGTTGAAAAGAGATTATTGACGTGCCTGATTCATCTATCCAGGATCTTGTTTGTTGCATGGGCCAGCCGGTCGCAGGAAACCCCACTCAATTCATGATGGAACGTGCGTTTACCGCAGCCCAACTGGATTGGCGATACCTGACGTGTGAAGTCCCACCTGAAAACCTGCAAGCCGCTGTGCTAGGAATGCGAGCGATGGGATTTCGAGGTGGCAATTTTACGATACCACATAAAGTTGCCGTGATTCAGCACTTGGATGGGTTGAGCGAGTCCGCTGAGCTGATGGGTGCAGTCAATTGCGTCAACTGTGACGGGGATCGTTTGATCGGTGAAAATACTGATGGAAAAGGATTTGTGCGGTCACTGCAAGAGATCACCAGTCCAGCCGAGAAACGTGTCGTTATTTTTGGAGCCGGTGGTGCTGCCCGGGCCATCGCTGTTGAATTGGGGCTTAGTGAAGTTTCCGAGATCACAATTGTAAATCGTACACAAGAACGCGGACAGGAACTGGTCACCCTGTTAAACCAGCGAGTTGGCGTGAAAGCTAACTACGCTCCCTGGGCTGGAGATTACCAGGTAGATGAAAAAGTTGACCTGGTGATTAACGCTACGTCGATTGGGCTCGGGGATCCTGATGCTCGCGTGCCTGTCGATGCTGATTCATTGCAGGGTGATATGGTGGTTGCTGATGTAGTTTTCAATCCTCCGCAAACGGTGTTCTTGCAAGAAGCTGCCAGGCAAGGCTGTACGGTACTCGATGGCCTCGGAATGCTCGTCAACCAGGGGGTTATTGGTTTCCAGATCTGGACTGGTATCGAACCTAGTGCAACTGTTATGCGAGAGGCACTGGAAGAATACCTGGAGCTGTAGTCAACAGTTAGGGTTAATGAATTGCCGGTTGTTGCTGGGTCAGACAATGGATGGTACCCAGTCCCCAGACCAGCTTGCTTGCTGGCAGGCCAACGACTTCCCGCTCTGGAAAACAGGTTTGTAAGATCTCTCGAGCCAGCTGATCATGTGGATCATCAAATTGTGGAACAATGATGCCGCCGTTGGCGATGAAGAAATTGCAGTAACTGGCAGGTAAACGCTGCCCCTCATGCTTAATCGGTTTCGGTAGCGGTAGCGGGACCACTTCCAGTTTTTGACCAGCCACCTCGCCACTCTGCTTTAGCACTTCCAGGTTGTCGACTAATGGTTGAAAGCAAGGATCCTGTGGATCCTCACAAGTAGCTGCCACGACCGTTGATGAATTAACAAAACGAACGAGTTGATCAATATGTCCGTCCGTGTCGTCTCCCACTAAACCCTTGCCATTGAGCCAGATGAACTGGTCTGCTGACAAATGATCTAGCAAGACTTGTTCGGCCATCGACCGTGTCCAGCCTGGATTGCGGTTTGGATTGAGCAGGCAGCTTTCCGTGATGATTACGGTTCCAGCTCCATTGCCTTCGATCGCGCCACCTTCTAATACCATGGCGGGGAGAAATTGCTCAGCGTCAAGCTCCGAGAGGATTTTTCCGGTAGCTTGCTGATCAAGTTCAAAGGGAGGATATTTACCACCCCAGGCGTTGTAAGGCCAGTCGATCCCGGCCAGTTGGCTGGCTGATCCATCAGAGCCGTTTTTTACCAGGAACGTTGGACCAAAATCCCGGATCCAGGCATCATTGGTGGCAACGTCATGCCAGTGTAACTGGTGAGGAGTTGAAGTGATCAGCGGTTGCAGTTGGTCTCTTGCCTGGCGGGCGATCACGGGTTCGGAAGCCAGCAAGTGAACCGGTTCCCACTGCAACAGTGTTGCAATGAGTTGCTGGAAAACTGCCGGGATGTGGGTGAATTCACCTGGCCACGTTTGCTCGTTGTGAGGCCAGGCAATCCATGTACCAGCGTGTGGTTCCCATTCAGCAGGCCAGCGATAGCCAAGCTGGCGGGGAGTCAGATCCTTGCTAGAACTATCAGAAGTCATGTTTCCGAGTCATCCAGGAATCTCTGTTTGAGGCCATCATAGGCATCGATGCGGCGGTCGCGAAGAAAAGGCCAATGCGTTCTGACGGTATCAATTTGATCGAGATGACAAGTTGCCAAGATGATTTCTTCCTGGTCGTGGCTGGCCCGTGTCATTACGGTTCCGTTGGGATCTGCTACAAACGAAGCCCCCCAGAATTCCAGTTCCCCTTCCATTCCAACTCGGTTGGGGGTTGCCACATAAACCCCATTGGCAATTGCGTGACTGCGCATCATTGTTTCCCAGGCGGTCCACTGGGTGTCGCCGAAGGATTCTTTTTCTTCGGGCAGCCAGCCAATGGCTGTGGGAAAGAAGAGTATTTCTGCTCCTGACAGAGCCGTTAACCGGGCTGCTTCCGGGAACCACTGGTCCCAGCAAATGCAGACACCCAGTTTTCCGTAACGCGTGGTAAACGTGCGAAAGCCAAGGTCTCCTGGGGTGAAATAGAATTTCTCGTAGTACTGTGGGTCATCCGGAATGTGCATCTTGCGATAACTTCCCAACAGGCTGCCATCCGCATCAATGACGACTGCCGTGTTGTGATACACGCCTGCCGCTCGCCGTTCGAACAGCGGGGCAATAATGACAACTTCGTGTTCGCGGGCTGTTTTGCCGAGTTGTTCGGTGATTGGACCGGGGATTGATTCTGCCAGGTCAAACTGGCGGTGATCCTCTTCCTGGCAAGGATATAAACAATGAAACAGCTCCTGCAGACAAATTACTTGCGCACCACCCTGAGCGGCTTCTTCAATGCGGCAGAGTGCCTTGGTGAAATTCTCTTCCGTGGAATTACCACATGTCATCTGGATCAGCGCGATGGTGGTCTGGCGAAAAGAATTGGTGTCCGGTTGCGTCATCATGAAGCGAGGAACTCATTAAACAAGGAATTCATGGTCTCATTGATTAAGAAGCGGCTGGCTCAATAATCAGGTGGGTCTGCACAATTGACCCTCGCCTTGTTGATGTTACCCTATGGCACATGGACACGTCACCACCAGGATTGTTTATCGTTGGCACCGACACCGAAGTGGGTAAAACCTATGTTACGGCGCAGATCGCGCAGCAGCTGCTGGCCACGGGAAAACGTGTAGGAGTCTACAAACCAGTAGCGAGCGGTTGCTGGCGAGAAAATGGTCAGTACAGATCCCCTGATGCTGAATCTCTTTGGGAAGCAGCAGGAAAACCGGCTGATTTACCGGCTGTCTGCCCACAGCAATTTGAGGCACCGCTGGCCCCTCCGGAAGCGGCTCGTGCCGAAGGCCGAACGGTTGATGAAAAACTGCTGCGCAGCGGATTGGAGCACTGGAGGAAATCCAGTGATATCGTGCTGGATGAAGGAGTTGGCGGACTTATGTCACCGTTGAGCGACGAGGAATTTGTTGCCGACTTGGCTTATGAGTTTGGCTTTCCTGTTGTAGTCGTCGTGCCAAATCAGCTGGGAGTTATTAATCAAACGTTGCAAACGTTGATTACGGCGGTTACGTTCCGTGATGGAATTCACGTGGCCGGCATTATCTTGAATCACTGTCGGTCACCGGAATCAACGGATATCAGCCGGGAGACGAATCGGCAAGCTATCAGTCGGCATGCCGTCCCACCCGTACTGGCTGAAGTCGCCTGGCAGGGCAGTTTTGATGCACCAGTAGACTGGTGGACAGTTGCAACTTCGGCAGCTGAGTGAGTCGGCAGCGTTAATCGGCCATGATTGCTTGGCCGGCCAGGCGACCACTTGTCAGTGCCCAGGCAATGTGCAGCCCATGGCTCCACAAGATAATACCTCCGGAACCGTTTTGCCCGGCAGCATAGAGACCGGGAACAGGTTGATCGTTGGCATCCAGCACTTGCAATTGTTGATTGACGGCGGCCCCACCCTCAGTGGTTGTAAAGTACGCCTTGACCGGACCCAACAAGAGCCAGGGGCCTTCTTCCAGCAGAAATCGATCACCGTTGCGCCCATGCGGATCTGGCTGGTCTTCTTGAATGTAGCGATTGAAATCCGCTACGGTTTTGGCAAGTGAGTCAGCAGGGATGTCCCGCTGTTGTGCGAGTTGATCAAGCTGATTAGCTCGTGAGGTTACATCGGCCCGTAACCGCTGGTAATCGGAGACATAGGCGTAAGCAATGTCAGGGGCGGTGGAAATAAAGTGAGGCCAGGCCGAGTAACGCTTGATCAAACGTCCATCCAGGAGAATGTAAGCTATTTTGTTTTCTTGAGCTGCCACGGCAAGTTCCCGTTGCGGCCATTCCGTTTCGTTGACAAAGCGGTTTCCTTGTTGGTTTACAAGTATTGCACCATCGTCAAACAACTGGTTTTCCGGGTGTTGCCAGGTCACCAGCAGACGTTTGATAAAGCGTCGTAAACACCACTGTGGCAGTCGCCGAGCTACCATACCGAGTAATCGAGCTCCCAGTCCGGCAGTGGGTAACCATTGTTGAAAAGGGTTTCTGCTACTTGTGACAAATCGCAGCTCGGGGCCATACGTGACGTCCATATTGACCAGCTTAGCTCCGGCCTGTGCTGCCAATTGGTGGCCTTCACCAGTGGCATGTGGATTGATCCCTTCGATTTGGCTAAAGGTTGGCCCTTTGTGACGGCCAATTAGCTCACCGCTACTGGAATAGTCTCCGGCAGCCAGGATGACACCGCGACGTGCGTTAAATGTCTTTTCGACGTTATCGATTTCTGCCACCACTCCCACAACTCGCCCCTGATCAAAGAGCAATTCCTTTACCTGGGCCCCACACACTTGCTGAGAAGTTGTTTTTTGCAAGGCCAGCTGAAAGGCAGCAATGTAAGCCTTGGCACCGGGGACCACGTTATGCATCCGCGGGACGCGATTGGGTGGTTCCGGATGAGGTCCTACAAAGGACAAGCCCAGGCCCTGGAGCCAGTGTAAAGTATCGGCCGCCTGGTTGAGAAAGAAGGTGCGTAACGCATGATTGTTGCGGGCTTCAATGTCTGGTTCTGCAAATTGAGCAACGTCTTCGGCATGTTGCTGAAAGTGATCGTCGATACCAGCCTGGTGTTGGAGACGTGTTCCCGCTGCGGTAAAGGAGCCGACAGCGATACCAGTTGTGCCGCCGAGTTGAGGACGTTTCTCGAGGACCAATACGCGGCCACCCTGGTCGGCTGCTGAAAGTGCAGCGGCCAACCCGCTACCCCCGCCGCCAACCACGATAACATCCCAGTTCGTTTCCATCGATTGATCAACTAGTCAGTTGTTTTTGAAAAATGCGTTCAAACCGTTGCCTGTTTTCTTGACGAAAGTGCCGACACTTTTCTACGAGTTCTGTGGGCTCTGGGGCGCCCAGTAGAAAGGCAAGCTTACAGAGTTCCAGGGGATCGTCGGGAAGATCGTGTCGGGCGGTGGTATTCATCAACCGCAACCCCGACTCGACGCTCCGGAGGAAAACGTAGGACTCGTGAAGCATTGTTGCGTCCTGCTCGTCTAAACAGCCTGTCTTGCGAAGTTCAGCAATGGCATCCAGGGTTCCTGGTACCAGCACCTCGTTGAACTCGTGGGCATGACGTAGTTGTAGCATTTGAACGACGAATTCAATATCGATCGTACCGCCGAATCCTCGTTTGAGATTTTGCTCGGAAGCCGTTTGTTCGAGATGCTCCCTCATTTGCCGAATTTCCTCGGCCCGCCTGCTTTTCCACGGCTTGTCTAAAATTATTCGTTGAACGGTCGTCTGGGTGGCCAACTGAGCAGTTGCCGAACCATAGATCGTCCTTGCTTTGCAGAGTGCCTGGCGTTCCCAAAGTTGACCGGGTCCCTCTTTGAAATAACGTTCGAATCCCTCTAAAGAGACTGCCAGGGGTCCGTTTTTCCCGGTAGGGCGCAAGCGGGGGTCGAGTTCGTAGAGTCGGCCGTAAGGTCCGAGCTGGTTCACAACACGGATAATTCGTTGTCCCAGTTCGCTGAAGAAATGTTGATTAGTAGTGGCATTAACCGGTCTACCAGGTTCGGTTGCGACGGTGTTACCCTCTGCTTCGTAGAGGAAGACAACGTCCAGGTCACTGTGGTAATTGGGTTCTTGCCCGCCCAGTTTTCCCATTGCCAGGATCACCAGTGAAGCGGGTTCACCTTGATGCGGTCCACTGACAATCGTCGGCTGTCCGAACTTGCGGATTAGCCGCTGCAATTGCTGGTTAGTGATCTCCTGAAGACAGACTTCTGCCAAGTTGGAGAGACAACCATGCGTGGACCGGAGGCTTTCCTTGCTTAGGATGTCTCGCACACCGACCCGCAAGTGCTGAGAGTTTTTGAAACTGTGCAGAATGGGTTCATGATCTTCAGCACCACGACATAAATCAGTTAATGTTGCTTCCAGGGACTCCAGAGAAGGAAGCTTGTCCAACACCATTGAGTCCATTAACTCATCGATCATTCCGGGATTACTGGTCAAGAGCCCAGATAAATAAGGACTACAGGCACAAAGCCGTACGTACAAGCGTAGTGATGGAGGGTTAAAACTGAAAAGTTCCCACAACACTCCCTTGCCTCCCAGCGAGTCACTCACCTGGTTTAGGTTAACCAGTGTTGAATCGGGATCAGGCGTGACTGAAATAGCCTGGAGTAACCGCTGCCCAATCGAAGCCAGGAAATGGTGGCAACGACGTGATGACAGAAAGGGAAGTTTTTCTTCGGCCAGCGCCATCAAGTTGCGATAGGCAGTTTCCTGGTCTCGAAAGCCATAGGGAGTCAGTACGGATTCAATAGTTTCGGCGCTCGGGTTGGGGTCCAGGATTAAGTCGACTTCTGGCGCCGTATCTTCTACGTCACGGAAAGCATCGTTTAGCAGGTGGTCGAGGATTTTCCGATTTAATTCGGTAGCCTGCTTAAGATCTTCTCGGAAGGCCGTTAGCGCTGTTCGTTCGGCGTTTCCCTGGTAGCCAAGCCGTATTGCCAGACGATGGGTTTCCTGGTCGTTGTCCGGCAAGGTGTGAGTTTGTAAGTCAAACATGATCTGCAGACGATGTTCGATTTTTCTCAGGAAAGCATAATTCTCTTCCAGCAGGGTCCGTTCCTGCATGGTCAGACAGCCACTGGACTCTAATTGCTCGATCGCCTGCAAGGTGTTGCTTTCTCGGACCTCTGGAAGCGCGCTGCCGTTGAGCAGTTGGAGGAATTGAATGACAAATTCGATGTCACGAATTCCTCCTAGCCCTGTTTTTACGTTTAGTTCATCGCCACCCTGTTTCTCGCTGCGCTTTTCGATGCGACGTTTTAACGCTTTGATCTCAGTAATGTCTGCGCGACTCAAATAGCGGCGATAAATCCAGGGCTCCAACTGGTTTAAAAAACGTTCACCGAGTGCGAGGTCTCCCGCAACCGGTCGTGCCTTGACGAAGGCCTGCTGTTCCCAAGTCCGCCCGGAAACGTCGTAATAACGTAGAGCTGCTGCCAGTGAGAGAACTGCTGCACCTTGTTCCCCGTTGGGCCGCAATCGCAAATCGACACGGTAAACCGATCCGATTTCACTTGATTCGGTCAACAGTCTCACAGTGTTTCGAGCCAACCGCTGAAAAAACTCTTCATTCGAGAGGGATCGTTCTCCGTCGGTTTTCCCTTTGCCTTCGTATAGAAAAATTAAATCAATGTCAGATGAATAATTTAATTCGCTGCCACCAAGTTTACCTAAGGCCAGGACTACGAATTGAGCCGGAGCACCATCCGCATCTCGTGGGACGCCTCGTTTTTGTTCAAGCTTACGTCGCGCAACCTGGGTGGCCGCTTCGCAAATGGCATCTGCCAGGAACGAGATCTGGCGAGTTACCGTATTGACGTGTTGCTGGCGGACAATGTCACCGTAAGCAATTCGCAAGGTCTCTCGATCCTTGTAACGACGCAGGGCGGTCACGACGTCCACGTTCTTCGTTAGCGTTGAGATTTCACTGCTGATCTCCTTGACTAACACTTCCCTGGCGACAGGCTGGCCGTCAGTTAGTCGCAACAAGTCATAGCTTTCGGGATCGCGAATCAGTAAGTCAGTTAAATGCTGGCTGGTAGAAAAAATTTGCAACAAAGTTGGTAAAGCCTGCAGGTCGCGTTCCCAGAGAGTACCGAGAGATATGGCGTTGCGGGCTGCGGAAATAAAACGGTCCAGGTTATTGAGGGCCATATCAGGATGGCTAGTTTGCGGCAGATGCTCAATGAGCTGATCCGCTAACTGAGCTACCAGGTCAAGAGTCATACCGCTATCGGCTATCGTTACCAGGTTTTGGTGAGCTTGCGGCAGGTTTTCCAGGCCCAGGGAGCGCAGCCAGACTGCAGCAGTTTCGGAGTTGTCCAGATAGCGGACCAGCTGCTCAATATCCATGATATGTCTTTAAGAACTTAATAGCGCAAGCTGAAGGAGACTATTGCCATGATACTCTAAGCGACCAGCCCCTTGCAGGGCGCAAAAAAACCTCCGGAGAATTCTCCGGAGGTTTGCTAGTTTTTTACCCAATTTGTCCTGTAGGCCTGACCGTGAGGCCACTAGTCGAGAAAACCAACTAGTTCTTGGCTGCGACTGGGCTGCTGTAGCTTGCGGACGGCTTTGGCTTCGATTTGCCGAATGCGTTCCCGCGTCACCTTAAAAATATGACCCACCTCTTCCAGGGTGTAGCTGTAACCATCTCCCAAACCGTAACGCAACTTGATAATCTCGCGTTCGCGATAACTGAGTGTTTTCAAAACTCGATTTACCCGGTTCCGCAACATTTCCTGGGAAGCACCCGTGGCTGGATTTTCTGCTTCTCCGTCTGGCAATAAGTCACCAAAGTGACTGTCTTCACTGTTGCCAACAGGTCGATCCAGACTGATTGGAAATCGACTCATTGCTAACACGCGACGAGCTTCATCGACGGTGGTTTCTGCACGACGAGCAGTTTCTTCAAGCGTTGGATCACGACCTAATTCCTGGAGCAGCTGTCGAGAGACGTTGCGGACCCGTGACATAGTTTCCACCATGTGTACCGGAATACGAATGGTACGACTTTGATCAGCGACTGCTCGGGTGATCGCCTGTCGAATCCACCATGTTGCATAGGTGCAGAACTTGAAACCACGTCGGTATTCAAATTTGTCGACAGCTCGCATCAAGCCAGCATTTCCTTCCTGGATCAGATCCAGGAAGCTGAGTCCACGGTTGCGATATTTCTTCGCGATAGAAACTACCAATCGCAAGTTACCCTCGGACAGTTCTCGCTTTGCCTGCTGGTATTTTGAATAAACCTTTTTGAGATACTTGATTCGGTTTCTCAAGCTGGTTGGACTCTCTTGAGTTGCCAACAAGATACTGCGGTACTCGGTTAACCATGATTGATATTCATCCAGTTGCCCGCGATTTTTCTTGTGACGGGCCAACAGTTGCTTTAATTCGTCAATCCGACCGCTGAACTCTTCCAAGGTTCGAATCATGGGCTCAATGCGGTGTGTTCGCAAACCGAGCTCTTCGACAAGCCGTACTGCGCGCCGACGTCGCTGCCCCAGGTGTTGCCAAGCTTTTTTGCGTTGCGCTTTACTATGGGTCTTGCTCAAGGCAATTCGGTAATCACGACGGTTACGCTTTAACAAGACGTCGAGTGTCGTCAGGTTGTGAGGCAATCGCCCCAGGATTTGCTCTTTTTCGAGTCGATCTGTCACTGATACTTGGACCGTCCGATCAAACGGGAGCTCCCCTCGATGGACGCGCTTAAGTACCTTGAAGGCCATCTGGATGACGTAGTCACATTCAAGCAAGCGGGCACGGAAATGACGCCGCGTGATTTCAATTCGCTTGGCCAGTCGAATTTCCTCTGCTCGTGTGAGCAAGGGGATTTCACCCATCTGGGTCAAATACATCCGCACAGGATCTTCGGACCAGGACTCGTTGTCGTCGCTGGTTGGCAACTCCGGTTCTTCAGAAGCCTTCGGAGCAACTTTTGGCTGAGCAGCCGGTTGAGGCTGTTCCTTGGCAGTTGCTGCAGGTGTTGCTGCCTGCTCGGAATCCTCAGGCAGTTTATTGAAGTTCTCTTCAGTATTCTGAGAGTTGTCGTCAAATTCGTCGATAATGGTGTCGTACAACGAAATGTTCCCTCATTAACAGTGGAATGATTAAACTTGGTTCAACAAATAGCACGCACTAGGCGGGTTTTTGTCGGTATGCTTGAACTGGTGGGAATAACTGGCCTCGGCAATGAATGACACGCTTAGTTGAAGCGTCCTGCTTCTGTACAAACATTCATAACTCGCCGTTAGTGTGCGAAGCGTATGAAAGCTTGTAATTCACAATGAAGCATAAATTTACCTGTTGCTGAAATGGCAACAGTTTCTCCAAGAGCCAGCAATTTGCAGACGTTCCAGACAGACACTAGCGGTGGCGTTTCGCCATTGGCTAGTCGCGGAACACGTAATTGTACCACCCTTATTTAACTTGTCTTGCTTTACTCAACAATTGGTAAGAAATTGCAATTAACGTGACCAAACCGGTTGCGTTTAGGTAAGCTAAGTTGACTTCCGTACCATTACCGAGGATAACTCGCCGGCAACCTAAAAACAACCAAATCAACTCATCAATTTTGGCTAACTTACCTCAACCGTTGCAACTGACTTATCTCCAAGTTCCGAATTCTCTTACACCTCCCGTATCCGCACACACTCTACTAAAGCGAGTGCTGAGCGCTTCCTGGGCTCGATTCTGTGTCGAAATTAGACTTGGCCAGCGACACCCCCCCTCAGTAAGTAGTTTCGAGAATTTCCCGATAACTGCAGGAATGTTCCTAAATTGTAGTTAGCTCGAAGGTCAGGTCCAGCCTCAAAATCCGTAGATTTTAGAGTTCAAAGTAAGGCCTCCTCTGGAGGGGGTTTTGGCAGCCCTCCAAGTGGTTGAGGGTTCGGGAAGCGGGGGTTAGCATAACCAACGTTCAGGGGGGACATTTTGTTATCGAACCGAGTTTCAACAGGAGTGTGAGAGAAAGCCAGCATGGGGACAATTGACCTACAAGGGCAGGTGGCGGTTGTTACCGGGGCGAGCCTGGGAATTGGCCGTGCAACGGCAGTTGCACTCGGAGAGGCTGGGGCTCGAGTTGTTGTGAATTATCGCTCTCACCCGGAGCAGGCTGAAGAAGTTGTTGAAATGATTCAAGCGGCCGGTTCGCAGGCGATTAAAATGCAGGCAGATGTGGCGGACCTGGGACAAGTAGAGGACCTGGTGGCAGCGGCAGTAACTGAGTTCGGCAAGCTTGATATTGCTATCAGCAATGCCGCTTACAGTGACCGAGAACTATTTTACGAAGCGAATATGGACGGTTTTCGCCGTACAGTGGACGTTACGATGTGGGGTGCTTTTCATTTGTTGCGGTCTGCCACCCAGCAAATGGTGCAACAGGGTCATGGTGGTGTGATTACGTTGGTTAGCTCACCACATGCTTTTATTCCGGCTCCTCGAGCAATGGCTTACAATATGTCAAAGGCGGCGCTGGAACACATGGCCAGGACCGCGGCGATTGAAGTAGCAGAGCATCGAGTTCGCGTTAATATGATTCAGCCCGGTTGGATTGATACTCCTGGTGAGCGCAAATTTGCCAGCGAGGAAACACTAGAGGCCGCCGGCAAGAAAATTCCTTTGGGGCGACTCGGCAATCCTGCAGAAATTGCCCAGGGTATTCTTTTTTTGTGTGATCCAAATCATGAATACATGACTGGGGCAACCTTGTTAATGGATGGTGGAATTAGTTTGCCTTGGTGGGCTTCTCGGGGATCTGCAGCACCCGAATAAGTAGCCTGCCAAGTTGCCGTTGGTTTTGAAACCTTGACGATTGTTTGACTTGACCAAAAAATAAAAATCATGCCCCGTTATTTACTTCCTTGTCCCTGCGGTCAGTCGATTTCGATAGATACGATTCAGGCTGGTCAAGAAGTTCGCTGTACCTGTGGCCAGGTGCAGTTGGCTCCAACATTGCGAGAGATTCGGCAACTCCCCGAGGTTGAACAGGCAGTGACCCAGGTGCGCCTTGTGAAGGATCCCTGGTCAGCAAAACGAACAATCGTCTTCGCCATCGGCCTGGTCGTGACCGCGTTAGCGATGGGTGCGGTCAGCATGTGCCAGGTGAAAATTTGGCCTATCTCAGCTGAGTTGCCGACCAAGGCCGAGATGAAGGCCTACGAGGAGAACATGAATGCACAGATTGTCGAAAGATTAAGTGCTGAACAATCGTACGAGCAATTTCTCAAGTGGAAAGAGGACGGCTTGGGAGAGCAAAGGGATCGGCTCTTTGAAGTCGAACACAAGCGGATGACCAGGTTGAAGTTGATCCGACTGGTTTTTATTGTGTTGATGGGGATTGGTTTGCTCGTGGCCGGCGTTGCCGCCCTCTGGCCTCGGAAGCGGGTAGAATCAGCCGAGTCCGGCTAGACGGTGCAGTAAATCGCAAGATTTACTCTTTTTTAAGGCACTTTCCCCTTCTCTGGGGATGACGATATTGAATCTGACCGGAGTAGCGATCAAACTAACAGGATAGTTAAGCTTGTTTAGCGCAAGGAGGTAGATTCCTTGTGAAGCCTGCTTTTGTTGACGTTGACTAAAGAATCGTCGACAATGGTAAGCCGTACCTTCCTGATCACTCACCACTTGCCGATTTGGTAGTTTGCCGATGAAACGCTTGCCTTCTCTGATCACCTGCCTGATTCTGTTGCTGACTGCTGCCCAGGATACACTGGCGCAACCAGCACTTTCCCGAATGGAACCCGGTGCCATTAGCGTTGGCAAAACCGTGGAAGTGACCTTGTATGGCAGCAAGCTTGATTGGCCATTGCAAGCTTGGGCAAGCTTTCCAGGAAAGATTGAACTGGTTGCCCCCAAGGATTCGAAACAGAATGATCGTGTTCAATGTAAGATTACGCTTTCTGCTGGAGCGGCTGTCGGGATTGCCGGAATTGCTGTCGGCAACAAAGCGGGTGCTTCGGATGTACTGCTTGTCATGGTAGACGACGCGGTAAGCGTTGCTGATAACGGCAAGAACCATACTTGGCAAGAAGCCCAGTCGGTCAATCTTTCATCCGCCATCGATGGGGTTTGCGAAGGAAAGTTTTTTGATTACTACAAGGTGGCCGTCAAGAAGGGCCAGCGGCTTTCCGTAGAAGTAGTAGCGGCCCGGCTTAACAGCAAGATGGATCCTGTGTTGCGAATTCTCAGCGCTACGGGACAGGAGCTGCTGGCGGTTGACGATGATCTAGGTCTGGGAGCTGATTGCCGTCTGGGACTAACGGCTGCTGAAGATGGGGAGTATATCGTTGAAGTGGGAGACAATAAGTACCTGGCCGGTAATCGTTACCGATTGCGGATCGGGGATTTTCCACTGGTTACCTCGTCCTATCCGCTTGGTGGCCGCCTGGGGTCCACAGCGGAATATGGATTTGCCGGCCCCGCTACTGAAGGCTTGCCGCCGCAATTGATCCGCGTTCCCGGGTACTCCAACAGCGATCGTCTGTCGGTAGCAGCTAAGTTTCCCGAGGGAAAGTCATCGGGCATGGCAACCATGGCAGTCAGTGAACTACCGGAAGAAACGGAACATGAACCGAATGATGAACAGGCGAAGGCAACGAAGGTGACAATGCCCTGCGCCCTTAACGGCTTCTTGCAAAAAGAAAATGACCAGGATTATTTCCAGTTTGTGGCGACCAAGGGAGAGCAGCTTACCTTCCGAGCGATGACTCGCAGTCTGGGGTCACCAACCTACCTGACAATGCAGTTACTCAAGTCCGATGGTGGGAAGTTGACGGAAACAAAAGTAGCCAACACGGATGAATGGTCCATGTCGCATACCTTTGCTGCCGATGGAACCTACTTTTTGAAAGTTGAAGACTTGTTGCATCGTGGTGGAATCGATTTTGTTTATCACGTCCAGGTGCACAGTGGTCCTTCTTTCTCGTTAACCGTGAAGAATGACAAAAACACCAAGAACCGGTTTCGTGTCGGCAAAGGGACCGGAGCATTTACGATTAACGTGCAGTGTGGACGTAGTGGCTTTGATGGTCCGGTGACTATTGGGTTGGAAGAACCAATCCCTGGAATTCACCTGCTGCACAATGTGATTGGAGCCAAGGGAAAGGAAGCAAACGTCGTGCTGGCCATTTCCTCGGAAGTGCAGGAAGGGGATTTGAAAGTTCTCCGGCTGGTAGGAACGGGAACGATCGCCGGTCGTACGGTGACGGTTCCAGTACGAAATATCGACTGGCTGAGAACGCAATTGACGTCGTTGCAAGTGCCACCCGGCTGGCAGGACGGCCGTTTCTATGTCGTCACCGGCCCAGCCGCGGCGCCCATTTTCCAGACGTCTCTTTCGACCGCGGTTGCCTATCTCTCGCCGGTAACCCAGGAGTCAAAAATCACCCTGGCTCTCGCTCGTAAGCACAAGGACTTCAAGGCCGGTATCCGTCTGTCCATGGACGGCCTTCCCGTAGAGATTTCGGCCGCCGTAAAGCAGGAGAAAGATCAGTACCATGTTACGGTCAAAGGTTCTCCCGCGATGAAGGAAGGGCAGCACGCACTGCATATAACCAGTTTTGGTGACTTAAATGGCCTCGGCCACTTGGATGTCAAGGACATTATTGTCCACGTCGTGACACCTTTGAAAGTAGAATTGTCGGTACCAGCAGCCGTGATTGTTGGCCAGTCACTGAAGGCAAAAGTAAAGGTAATCCGCGGAGCTGGCTCAGCTCCACAGCCGGTAACCCTCAAGTGGAAGAATTTGCCCGCTGGTGTTACGGGGGATGAAGCCATTACGATTGCGGCGGACCAGACAGAAGTGGAAGTTGAATTAAAAGCTGCTGCTGACGCCAAGGTCGGTAAGTTTACGGGCCTGGCACTTGATGCCCAAACGAAATATGCCGAAAAGGATGTGGCCGCGGCCAGTGGGGCGGCGGCATTGGAAACGAAGAAAGCTCCGGAGCCTAAGAAGGAGCCGGAAGCTAAGAAGGACCCAGAAGCCAAGAAACCATAATTGAATTTGTGAGGTTCACCATGTTGAAGAGTTTGTCGCAGATGAAGATGAATTTCGTGTACAGTCTTGTGGCTGGAATGCTGTTGTCAGGTTTTAGCCTGCTGGCACTGCCGGGGTCCGTGACCCAGGCTGATGAACTGGCTCCCATAGAGGTTGGCAAGCCAGCTCGCATCGAGGTTTATCCGGCTTCGGTAAAGCTCACCAGTCCACGGCAATTTCGGCACCTGGTGGTGACCGCTCATTATGCAGATGGACAGGTACAGGACATTACTCGCGCTGCAGAGTTTGCTTCTAGCAATCCACAGGTCGCGGAAATCCAGGAAGCCGTAGTGCGACCCCAGGGTGATGGGAAAAGTGAAGTCGTGGTGCGAGCTGGTGGACAGGAAGCCAAGATCGCCGTCGAAGTTTCTGGACAGAAAACAACGGAGTCAATTTCGTTCGGTTACGAGACGCTGGCCGCGTTGAGCAAGCAGGGATGTAATGCAGGGGCTTGTCATGGAAGCCCAAGCGGTAAAGGCGGCTTTCGTCTCTCGCTGCGAGCCTTCGATGCTTCGCTCGATCAAATCACACTGATTCGCGAAGACTTTGGGCGTCGTACAAATGTTCCAGATCCGGAAGAAAGCCTGCTGCTACTCAAACCTTTAATGAAGATCGCCCATGGAGGCGGTCGACAGATTAAGAAAACAGATTATGCCTACGGCTTGCTGAAGAACTGGATTGCCGAAGGCTGCCGTTTAGATTCTCAGGAACAACCAAAATGTGTTCGCATCGAGGTCTATCCTTCGTCCGGGCGTGTTTTGAAGCAACCGGCACACACACAACAATTATCTGTGCTGGCTCACTTCGCTGACGGTTCGGTCCGAGATATTACCCCGCTGGCGGTTTATACGAGTTCAGATACCGAGGTAGCCACGGTCGATGAAATGGGCCAGGTCGTGGGACACGATCGTGGGCAAGCTGCTGTTATCGTTCGCTACCTTGAATTCATTGAATCATCTTTCTTGACGTTTGTGAAAGACGTGAAAGGCTATGAATGGAAAGAGGTGGCAGCCAATAATTACGTCGACAAGCATGTCTATGCCAAGCTCAAGCAATTGAAATACTTGCCGTCTGATTTGTGTAGCGATGAAGAATTTGTTCGCCGCTTATACTTGGACATAGTTGGTGTTTTGCCAACCCCCGAGGAACTGGCAGCCTTTGCTAAAGACGAGACGCCGGAGAAACGGGCGAAACTTATCGATCAACTTCTGGATCGTCCCGAGCATGCCAAGTTTTGGGCGCTGAAATGGGGCGACCTGCTGCGCCTGACCAATAGCCAGGTTGGGGGCGACGGCGTCTACAAGTATTATCGCTGGTTGGAACGATCGTTACGTGACAACATGCCCTACGATCAGTTTGCTCGCGAGTTGTTGACTGCCACTGGCAGCACGATGAACAACCCGCCCGCTAACTTTTATCGAACCGCAGGGGATACCAATGACTGCGTGGAGACGATTTCACAGATCTTCCTGGGTGCGCGGTTGCAGTGTGCTAAATGCCACAATCATCCCTTCGAACGCTGGACCCAAGACAATTACTATGGCATGGCAGCCTTCTTTAATCGCGTGCAGCGTAAAAAGACGACCCGGGCAGACGAGTTGTTTGTTTGGACTGCCAGTACGGGTGAAGTGACCCAACCTCGTACAGGCAAGCAAATGCGACCCTGGTTGCCACAGGTTGGAGATGTTGAAAAGGATACAGGGAATGACCGTCGGCAGACCTTTGCCAGCTGGCTGACCGGAAAAGATAATCCCTATTTCGGCAAGATCGAAGTAAATCGTATTTGGAGTCACCTGTTGGGTCGCGGGATCGTTGATCCGCCCGATGATTTCCGTGACACCAATCCGCCCACAAATGCGGAACTGCTTGATGCACTGGCAAAAGATTTTTCCCAGAGCGGCTATGATCGAAAGCATATCCTGCGAGTGATTCTTAATAGCCGTGTTTATCAGATGAGCTTTCGTCCAAATGCGTTTAACGAGACCGATACAAAGTATTTCTCGCATTTCCAACCTCGGTTACTGAGTGCGGAACAATTGCTCGATGCGATCTGTCATGTTACGGATGTACCGGAACAGTTTGGATCGTTGCCCGCCGGAATCAAGGCTACCCAGTTGCCCGCTCCTGACCTGGTAAAGAATGATTTCCTGCGGATCTTTGGTCAGCCTGAACGGCAGACAGTATGTGCCTGCGAACGTTCCACCGAATCGAACCTGGGCATGGCAATCCAGTTCTTTAATGGACCACTGGTATACAACAAGTTGCGCAGTGAAAAGAATCGTTTTCGACAGTTGATCACGGCTAAGAAGTCAGACGAAGAGATTATTGACAGCCTCTACAAGGCAGCCGTCTGTCGTCCACCAACGAAAACCGAGCTGGAAGCCAGCTTGAAGCATATCAAGTCGAAAGAAGATCGGATTATCGCCCTCGAAGATGTCTGCTGGGCGATCCTCAATACTAATGAATTTCTCTTTCAACATTAATCTCTTTGCTAACTATTGATGCAACACGGGACCCACTGATGAAACACGTCTTAACACAGAGTCGTTTGCTACCAGCTTTTACCGGTCTTTTTTTCCTGCTTGGGATGCTGACAGTTTGCCAAGCGGCAGAACCGGTTAGTTTCCGTGCAGAAATTGCACCGCTTCTTATTAATAATTGCCTGGCCTGTCACGGTCCCAAGAAAGCGGAAGGTGGTTATCGGGTCGATTCCTACGAACGATTGCTGAGTGAAGGAGATTCGGGGTCTGCCGGTGTCACGGGGAAGAATATTGAAGAGAGTGAATTGTTTCGAAGGATTGTCTCGGAAGATAAAGACGAACGGATGCCGCTCGAGTCCGAGCCGCTAACGGCCGAAGAGATTGCTCTTTTCAAGCGCTGGATTGTCGAGGGAGCAGCGAGTGATGCATCTGATCCGAAAGCTGCCCTCAGCACTATCGTGCCACCACCCGTCCATCCTGATCCCCCCGAAGTTTATCCCAGTAGCGTACCCGTTACTGCCCTGGTCTTTAGTCCCGATGGAAAGGAACTGCTGGTTGGTGGGTACCACGAACTGACCGTTTGGAATCCACAGGATGGGACGCTGGTGCGACGGATTAAAAATGTGGGTCAACGGACCTATGCGGTTCGCTATAGTCCGGACGGAAAGCAACTGGCGGTTGGCGGTGGAGCACCCGGAAGGTTGGGAGAAACACGATTGTTCAATGTCGAAACGGGTGAATTGACACGTGTGGTGGGTTCGGCCACGGATGTCATATTAGACGTAGCCTTTAACCCCAAGGGTGACCGACTGGCTGTTGGTTCAGCGGCCGGTGTGATCCGTATATTTGACGTGGCTTCTGGCAAGGAAACCCTGGTCATTACCAGCCATTCCGATTGGGTCATGGCGATTGCCTGGAGTGATGACGGTAAACAACTCGTTTCAGCCAGTCGAGATAAGACGGCCAAAGTGTTTGATGCGGAAAAAGGAGAACTCGTCGTAACCTATTCTGGTCATAGCCAACCGGTGCGGGGAGTTGCTTTTCATCCAGAAGGTAAAGAAGTGTTCTCGAGTGGAAACGATAATAAAATTCATCGCTGGAAAGTTGCCGATGGCAAGAAAAGTGCGGAGATCGGTTTTGGTGGTGAAGTCTATAAGTTGCTGCGGTCCGGTGATTTTGTCTTTACCGCTTCGGCTGACAAAACCGTTCGACAATTTGAAGCGAAGACTCACAAAGCGGTCAGAAGTTACGCCGGTAACGCTGACTGGGCACTTGCCACGGCCTTCCATGGAGAAACCAAGCGGTTAGCCAGTGGAGGCTTTGACGGCCAAATCCATATTTGGAATGCTGAGGACGGAAAGCCGGTTGTTAACTTTGTGGCGGCTCCCGGATACAAGCCTGCAAAGTAAAGTAACGGAGTCAGTGATCCGTTTCTAGCGCTCCCCGCAAGGATTGTCATTGTGTCTTGGACTCCGGAAATTGTTTTTCATGGGTCACCGCGTGCTCCGATCCTGATCGTGCTGGCCCATGGTGCTGGTGCCGGCATGGACTCTCCGTTCATGGAACATGTTTCCAGTGGGCTCGCCGAACGTGGCCTGCGCGTCGCCCGTTTCGAATTTCCCTATATGCAGCGCAGTCGGCAAACAGGTAAACGCCGACCACCAGATCGTGCTCCTGTGCTGTTGGAAACCTGGCAGGCGGTGATCAAGAAGCTGCGGCCGCGCCTCAAACCAGCTAATAAGAAACTCGTGATCGGCGGTAAGTCCATGGGTGGGCGGATAGCGAGCATGGTGGCTGCCGATGAAAATGTGGATGGACTGGTTTGCCTCGGTTACCCGTTTCATCCACCCGGTAAGCCAGTAGGACAACGAATTGAACATCTGCGAGAGCTGGCCGTCCCTACGCTGATACTCCAGGGTGAACGAGATCCTTTTGGAACGCGAAGGGATGTGGCTCGCTACCGAATTGCTGACACGATCCAGCTGCACTGGTTGACCGATGGCAACCACAGTTTCAAGCCGCCAAACGCATCCGCCGCCTCAAACGATGACAATCTTACCCAGGCGCTGGATGCCATGACAGCTTTTGTCAAACAGCTTCCCTAGCGTGTGTATCGGGACCCGGTCAAGGAACCACGTAAGAGCCCCGCTTCCGCCAGGAAAATGATCGCTGTTACTTGTCGGCAGCGACCTCCTTGCGGTAGGTTAACGGCTGTCCGCTGATCAGACCTACTGCCAGGAATTCAAGGGAATCAGACCATGCTCGAACTGTTTGGACAAATTGAGGAAGCTGTTGCTGCGATCCAGTCCCAGTGGGATAAAAAGCCCCATGCCGGGATTATCCTGGGTACCGGACTTGGCAGCCTGGTAGAAGAGATCGATGTGGAACTGACACTCGATTATGGAGAGATTCCAAACTTCCCGGAATCGACAGCCACCAGTCACCGCGGTCGCCTGGTTTGTGGCGAGTTGGCGGGTTTACCGGTGATCGCCATGGAAGGCCGGTTTCACATGTACGAGGGATACCCCCTCAAGCAAATCACGCTGCCAGTCCGTGTTTTTAAAGCCCTTGGTGCCGAACTGCTGGTGGTCTCCAATGCCTGTGGTGGTATGAATCCATATTACCAGGCCGGTGACCTGATGGTGATCGAAGATCAAATCAACCTGATGGGGGATAATCCCCTAATTGGAATCAACGATGATCGACTTGGACCACGGTTTCCGGATATGTGCGAGCCGTACGACCAGGCGTTGATTGAAAGGGCGCAAGAATTGGCCCGACGCGAGAACATCGTGTTGCACAAGGGTGTTTTTGTGGCTGTTGCTGGCCCGAATCTTGAGACACGAGCTGAGTACCGTTTCTTGCGAACCATCGGGGCTGACGTAGTCGGAATGTCGACGGTTCCGGAAGTCATCGTGGCGGTGCATTGTGGTTTGCGGGTCATCGGATTTTCAATCATTACCGACATGTGCCTTGCCGATGCTTTGCAACCAGCGAACGTGGAAGAAATCATTGCTACTGCTAATGAAGCAGAACCTCGACTGCGGACCATGGTTATGGGGGTATTGGCAGGTGAAAAATAAGATTCGCTATGAATGAAGTTAATCTTGTTCAGGCTGCTGCCGAAGCTGCTACTGTGATTCAGCAACGCTGGTCCGTGGCGCCACGACTGGCGCTAATTCTCGGTACCGGACTCGGCGATTTAGCTGAGTTGATCGACGCAGATGTGGTGATCGATTATAGCGAGATCCCACATTTTCCACGCTCCACGGCGATCGGCCATCGAGGTCGTTTGATTTGCGGATCCTGGCAAGGCGTACCACTGGTGGCGATGCAGGGACGTTGTCATCTTTACGAAGGGTACAGCTGGCAGCAGGTTACGTTACCGGTAAGGATTATGGCCGCCCTGGGAATTCAATCCCTGATCATTACCAACGCTAGTGGGGGACTGAATCCACAATTTCAAGCCGGGGACGTGATGGTGATGGAAGACCATATCGATCTCACGTTCCGGGCTCCCAGTGGCTGGCCTGAAGGCCCTTTGGCCGCTAAGGCAGGAGCAGCTTATGACGGGCAACTCAGTGCCACGGCCCAGCAGGCAGCCCATGGAATCAATGTCCCTGTGCAGAGAGGTGTTTACGTTGCTCTCACCGGGCCAACGTATGAAACCCGGGCGGAGTATCGTTTCTTGCGGAAAATTGGTGGAGATGCTGTGGGTATGTCGACTGTTCCGGAAGCTATCATGGCAAAGAAGTTAGACATGCGCGTGCTGGCCTTCTCGATTATTACTAACCTGGCAAATCCGGATGCCCTCTCGTCTGTTACGGGGGAAGAGGTGATTGCAACGGCCCAAGTCGCTGGCGCGAATCTTCAGCAGATCCTGGCCGTAGTGTTGCCGCAGTGTGCTGACAGCTAATTGCTATTCTGAGTTTTCCAGGTAACCCTGCTGATCAATAACTTCGAAGACATAGCCATTGGGATCGCGGAAGAAGAAGCGTTCAAAGGGCGTCTCGCGAAGCGGCTCAATTAGTTCAGCCCCATTTTCTTGAAGGCGTTCTTTAAGTTGGGGAAATTCATCGCCGGTAAAGAAGATGGCAAAGTGACGACCAAATTCTGCCTCGTGTGCGGAAGGCTTAAAGTCCGGTACTTCCAGCAGATGGATCTGCTGGTTTGGACCCATTTCCAGCCAGGCACCTTTCATGTCGATGTTTCCCGGTCGCGAGAGGGGTTTCCAGCCTAAGGTGGTTGCCAGGAACGTCTCCGTAGCGGACACGTCGCGCGTCGCCATCGTGAAGTGAGCAATCGTCAAGCAAGATACTCCGATTCGCCGAAAGATCTGTAGTTCACTGAAAACCTGTTTTACCATGGGATTCGATTAGTCGCCAGCAAAGCTTCGGCTGGCCGACGGGAACGGCCTGGATTGATCCAATCTTAACGAGCCTTTAGGATGCCGGTAGAAGATAACAAAGGGAGTTTAAGAAGATGAGTTTAGAAACAACCGATCAACCGTCTCAGCCATCTGGCTGGCAACCGCTGACGGCAATACAACGTCGCGTGCTGGGGGTGCTTGTCGAAAAGGCGAAGACGACCCCTGATGCTTATCCGTTAACGGTCAATGCGCTTACCAATGGCTGCAATCAGAAAAGCAACCGGTCTCCCAAAATGGAACTGGAGACTTACGAAGTCGAGGAGTGTCTTGGCCAGTTGCGGAATCTCAACGTGGTTGTTGAAATTTGGGATAGCGGACGTGTTCCGAAGTATCGCCATGATGCCTATGACTGGCTAGGTGTCGATAAACAAGAGATGGCGGTAGTCGTAGAACTGCTGCTGCGCGGAGAACAGACGGTTGGCGAGCTGCGCGGTCGGGCGGCCCGGATGGAACCGATTGCTGATATGTCTGAATTACGACCAGTCCTCGCCTCACTGGAAGAAAAAGGGCTGTTGCTGCCGCTGACTTCGGCAGGTCGCGGGCAGACGGTCACGCATTCCCTCTATCAGGAAGCTGAACGAAATGACTTGTTGAGCCAGTTTGAGAGTGGCTTGCCGAGCAAGGCAAAAGTCCAGGCCGAGACACCACCACCGCAAGTGGTTCCCATTTCCGCTGCTGTTCCAGCGGTCACACTCGACATGTATAGCGAACTGCAAGTGGAATTAGCGGAAGTCCAGGCCGAGGTAAGTCGTTTGCGGTCGCGCCTTGAACAATTGGAATCGCTCCGCGAAGAAGAATCTGCCAACGATTCTTAACGTTCCGTCCATTTCCAGCCGACGGGTGTTTCCAGTTCCTGTTCAGCTAATCTTGCCCACGGCGTGCCCGCATGATCCTTCATAACACGCTGTAGATAGTTCTGGGCCCGGTCAGACAGCTTTTTCAGCGTGCTACCGGCATCGATGGTATTGGCTGGTTCCAATACCCAAACCGTGCTGGTTTTTTCTTCAAAGATTCGTCCCCGTTTAAGAACCGCCAGGATGGCGTTGTAACCCTCGATACGGACCTTGGCAGCAGTGGCACGGCCCATGGCGAGGTCGTAGCCAGCTTGCCAGCGAAGACTCGTCAGCTTATTGCGGTCGGCTTCACCTTTCTTAAGAAGGTTGTAGAGGGTGTTTATTTCTGGTTCCAGGCGGGCGGCGGCGAGTTGGGCCTGGGTGACATCTCGGTTTAGCTGAGCCTCGTTCTTGTACCCAAACTCTGTAACGGGATGGGTTAGAATTTTGCGACGTCCCAGCTGGGCCGCCTCGTGCAGTGCTCGACAGGCAGCATTAGACTCCAATAACTCCTGGTAGCGAGCGTCGCTGGTGTAATCCGGAGCGTAACGTTTCAAGAGAGTTGCATCGTAAGTACCGATCAAAGAAGTGCCCGCCCGCCCGCCAGGGCCCCGTAACATCGCTGGAGTGTAACCAGCCATGCGAACAACCAGGTACTTCCCACCGGTTTGGCGACTGGCAAACTCCCAGGCAAACGGACCAAAGCCACTGTCGACACGATCCCAGCCAAAACTACTGCCCCAGCGGTCCAGTACGATCCGTTCGGAATAGCGAGATTCGGGGCCTTGTAGAATGGGTTGCCAAGAGCCATCGGACTTGAAGTCCAGAGGAGCTTCTGTACTGGGATGCAAAAGAGCAGTTTGCCCAAACGGAGCTGAGGTTCCAATCACGTAGAGAGGAATTGCATGCTTGATCATGGTTTTCGTCAATGGTTCAACCAGTTGCTGGTCGTCTCCGGCTTCATCAGTAACCGCCACGATAATGATTTCTCGATTGTGCTTTAGTCGAAAGTCCAGGTACTTGTCGACGACGGTTTGGAGTGCTGTAAAACCGTTTTCCCGCCCGGACGGATCGACGGCCACGGAGCTCAAGGCGGCGGCAACCGCTGTTCCAGAACCCGAGGGAGTCTCCAACAGGTAGTTGGTCGTTTCACCAAAGGTGGCTACAGCCGTGAGTAACCGATTTTCCTGCTCGGGGTTGCCAGCCGGTGTTTTTGGATTGCTGTAGTAATCTCGTAATTGGCCGGTGACGTTTTCGACGAGCCCACTGGAACTCCGAGACTGATCCAGCAGCCAGATTACTAGCGTAGGACCAAACTGAACGGATTCGTCAATCAAGGAAATAATCTTGCCGGTTTCTGGTAAGTAGACTCCCTGGTGAGTCGGCATGTATTGCCTGGCTGACAAGTCTTGGCTGGAGCGGCTAACGCGACCTACCGATGCCCGCGGACGAGACTTCACCCGTCGTGATTTACTCTTGGCTGTTTTCTTTTTTGCTGCCGGTTTAACTTGAAAGCTGTCACAGCCAACGGGAGCTGTTAGCAAAACCAGTGCCAGTAGGCTGAGATAGAGACGAGGATGAAACATGTTTCGTTGCGACCTCGCGAGAAAGAAACAGCTTGTCAGTATGGAAACACCATTGTAGCGTAGAATTCTGAAAAATCATCTTGTCGGTCGGCGGTTGCATTAGGAGACCTGCCGTCGCACAATAAGAGAATGAAGGTCAGCGGTCCGGTCCGGGCCGCTCAAGATGATTGGTTTTTGATCGTGGACTCTTTGCCCGCAAAAGGGTCTTGGCGACTTCAATAAAAGGAAATACCTGATGAATGTGAGATCCTCTGGCTTGTTTTCTCTGGCAATGATATTGATTCTTACTACTTCATGGGCGCCTGCCAAAGGACCTAAGATTTCGGATCCTGCTAAGGTCGATCAGGATTACGCTCTGCAGGGTGAATATACCGGGATGCTGGTCGCAGATGGCGAAAAATCGAAAATGGGTGCCCACGTGATCGCCCAAGGAAAAGGAACGTTTAACATCAATGTCTACGAAGGTGGTCTGCCTGGGGATGGCTGGACGACCAAGAAGCCAATTCAATCAAAATCAATGCTCAAGGATGGCCAGGTCGTCTTCAAGGCGGAAGAAGGTACTGCTGTATTGAAAGGGAAAACTCTCACCATTTCGAACCCGGCGGGAAAACTGCTTGGCACCCTTACCCGCGTGGTGCGCAGCAGTCCAACGTTAGGAAAAAAGGCACCCAAGGGAGCCGTCGTCTTGTTTGATGGTTCCAGTGCCAAGGGTTGGAAGAATGGTCGTCTTACCGATGACAAACTGTTGATGGAAGGAACCACGAGCCTGGAAACATTTCAAGATCATCAGCTGCATATCGAGTTTCGTTTGCCGTATCAGCCCGAAGACCGGGGGCAAGGTCGCGGTAACAGTGGTATTTATGTCCAGGGACGATATGAAGTTCAAATGCTTGATTCGTTTGGACTGGCAGGAAAGCAGAATGAATGTGGCGGACTCTACAGTGTTAAGGATCCGGATGTGAACATGTGCTATCCACCTTTGCAGTGGCAGACATATGACATCCAGTACACGGCTGCCAGGTTCGATGCTCAGGGGAAGCTGACCAAGAATCCACGGATTACCGTCCGGCATAATGGTGTTCTGATTCACAAGGATGTTGAATTGCCCGGTAATCGATCGACGACGGCAGCACCTTCGAAACCCGGAACGGCTGCGGGACCAATTTTTCTGCAGAACCATGGCTGCCCCATGCGTTATCGAAATATTTGGGCAGTTAAAACGGGTAACGATGCAGGCTAACCTGGCCGTTGCGAGTTTTTGTTACTGTTAGGTGAGAGTGCTTATTACTGAGTCGATGACTATCCGTGTTGAACTGTATGGTATTCCGCGTCAACGGGCCGGTACCGAACTGCTGCATGTTGCCACGGAGAGTGATGGTGTCTGCCTTGCGCAAATCCTGGCAGACCTGACACGGCAGTCACCCGCTTTAGCGGCGGCTTGCTTCGAGGAAGGCAGCTTACGTAACGGCTATTTAGCCAGCATCGATGGCGTGACGTTTGTAACTGATCCCGAGACGGTTGTCTTACCGGGTCAGTCACTGTTACTGCTGTCAGCCGATGCAGGAGGATAAACCGTGATGATATTAACAGTTTACAAAGGTGTTCTATGACCACAGGTGAAATAAGTCGCCCACGTCACGGAAACCATGGTCGTTATTTACGGATCGATGTAACTTGCCAGGCGAGCCAGTCGAAAGTAATTGATGAACTGGCATTACGGAGATTCCTGGGTGGCAGTGGCCTGGGCACCTATTTGCTTCTGCACGAAGGGGCTGCGGAAGTAGATCCACTGGCACCGGAGGCGGTGCTGGCTTTTGTTTTTAGTCCACTGGTAGGCAGTCCGTTGACCACGTCTGCTAAGTTTGCCGTTGTCAGCAAGAGTCCCCTGACCGGGCGGCTCAATGACTCCCTGGCCAGCAGTCGATTTGCGCTGGAAGGAAAAAAGACGGGCCATGATGCCATCCTCTTATGTGGCAAAGCAGCTCAACCTTCTGTCCTGCTCGTTAATGACGATCAAGTTACCCTGGAACCGGCGGAAGACCTCTGGGGGTGTTCTTGTCCTGATACGGAACGATTGCTGAAGGAACGATATGGCCCCGATTACCAGGCGGCCGTTATTGGTCCAGCAGGTGAACAACAGGTGCGCTACGCAACGATTTCGCACGACGGTCGCCACGCTGGTCGTGGCGGCAGTGGGGCAGTTCTCGGATCGAAGAATATTAAGGCCGTCTTGGTTCGCGGCAGCCAGCGGGTGAGCTGGTCGCAACCGGAAGAACTTGTTGAGTTGGCAAAGGACCTGTCAGAGAAATCATTTGGGCCGGCGACTGCCAAGTACCGCGAGCTGGGAACGGCGGCTAACATGCTCTTGTTGAATCGCTTAAAAGCACTACCAACGCGCAACTTTCAGCAAGGTAGTTTTGAACAGGCCGTAGAACTGTCGCCAGAAAAATTGACCGTGACTCGAACCAAGACCCGAAACTCCTGTGCAGCTTGCACGATTGGTTGTGAGCACATCTATGGTGTAACTGGCAAGAGTTCCCAGGGATCGGCCGGGACACGCCTGGAATATGAAAACTTGTTTGCGCTGGGGTCTCTTTGTGGAGTGGGGGAATCGGATGATGTTATAAACGCGTCGCAACTTTGTGATGAACTGGGATTGGATACGATCAGTGCCGGTGGCACGATCGCTTTTGCAATGGAATGTGTGGAACGTGGTTTTTGGGATGTACCCTGGCTCAAGTTTGGGGACGGCAAGGCCTTGCTGCAGGCCATCGAGTGGATTGGGAAACGGCACGACGTGGGAGATCTGCTTGCCGAAGGGAGCCGCCGCCTGGCCGAAACAATCGGACACGACACAATTCAATTTGCACCCCAGGTGAAAGGCCTCGAAATCCCCGGTTACGAACCACGAGCTCTGCAAACCATGGGACTGGGTTTTGCTGTGGCAGCTCGCGGTGCTGATCATAACCGTAGCAGCGCTTATGAAGTTGACATTGCGGAAGGGGCTCAGCGACATGACTTGCCGCCGACGGCCGCTGCTCAAGCAGTCGCCACTGAAAACAAGGCAGCGATCATGGATTCCTTGATCCTCTGCAAGTTCTTGCGAGGAGTTTTTGTCGACTTGTATGGTGAAGCAGCTGAGATGTTACAGCAGGTAACCGGGTGGGATGTCGATGGGGAAGAACTCGAAGAAACCGCTCGGCGAATCATTACGGCTAAGAAATGGTTTAATATCCGGGCCGGCTGGAAACCAGCTGAGGACACTTTGCCAGCACGCTTTTTATATGAAGCACTGGCCGATGATCAGCAGGCTCGGATGTCAAAGAAGGATTTTCAGCAGTCTGTGCAGGCCTATAATCAGTGCCGCGGCTGGTCG
>CAZXJC010000472.1:0-7433 GCA_964640885.1 uncultured Pirellulaceae bacterium
CAGATCCGACCGACCAGTCACTGCCTGATCCACGCAGATCACGCCATCGGATTTCACGCGGAGGTTCCTGGAGCAGTCCTCACGAATACCTGCACGTGGCATTTCGCGATGCCTACACTGGGACCCAGACACCGCACGTTGGCTTGCGACTCGTACATCGACAAGGCCCTCATCTCACCCGTACCCGGACAGAAATCGCCCAGGCACTGCAGCTTAAGCTGGACGCCGAGAAGAAGGAGAAGAAGTAATGCGAACCCTTCTCCGCATTGGAATCATGGCCCTTGCCTTGCCGGCAGCCGGCCTGCTGGCGGCGGACGACTTTACCGGTCAAGTTCAGCCTTTCCTAAAAACCTACTGCATCTCTTGCCACGGTCCTCAGCAACAAAAGGGCGAGATTCGCTTCGACCATCTCACGGCCAGCATGGGCAATCGCCAGGAGGCTGAGCTGTGGGCTCGTATGCTGGAAGCGATCGAGTTTGGCGAAATGCCTTCGGACACGGCCAAGAAGTTTCCCACCCGGCAAGAAGCTCGTTTCGTGCAAGATTGGATCTCCCGGACTCTCGACCAGGCCGGCTTGGCGGTCGAGAAAAAGCAGGACCAGGAAGGTTACGGCAACCTGGTCTCGCATGAACTGCTCTTTTCTCCCGCCGAGAACAAACGGACGGTCGATGTGGCTGCCCGGCTCTGGCGGATCAGCCCCCAGGCCCTAGCCAACCTGTTACGGGGTGCCCGTATCGTCTCTAATCCTTTTGCCCTTGAAAAACCGCATGGCAATTTTCGCGACTTCAAGGGGAAATATCACTTCAACTCACTGATGGCGGAACAGGTTACCGAGTTGGCCATCGCTCATGCCGACAAGGAATCAAAGAACGCTCGCAAGATGATCGTTGCCCTGCGGGAAAAAGGAAGCACCATCGACGAGGCCAACCGCGAAGCGATCAAGCGGCACTACCACAACGTCCTGCGACGGTCGCCTGTGGAACAGGAGATGGATTCCCTAATGGGGTTACTCAAGAAGGTGGATGCCGAATTGGGAATTCCACGCGGTTTGCAGGCTGTCTACGCTGCCATCATCTTACAACCGGAAACATTGTTTCGCTTCGAAGGGACGGCGGCGGCTGACGATTCGAAGCTGGTCAGTCTTTCCCGTCGGGAACTGGCGACGTCACTTTCCTACGCCCTGACCGACCTGCCACCAGAGACGAATATGCTACGGGCCTTCGGAAATGACAAGTTGTCCCCGCGAGAGATTCTGCGGGCGGAAACCCGCCGCCTGTTCGACGACCAGAAGAGGCCGCTGGCAAAAAAACGGTTATTACAATTTTTTCAAGAATACTTCGATTACCAGAAGGCCGAGGATGTCTTCAAGGACCAGGTCAAAGGCCACAAGCACTGGGCGCCAGCTTTGGTCTATGATCTTGATGCCCTGGTGATGCATACACTGGAGAGGGACAAGCAAGTTTTCAAAACCTTGTTGACCACCCGGGATTATTTAATCTTTGTGAATAGCCATCGGGATCACGGCAATCCGCTCGTCTACAATTTACCTCCAGACTGGAAGCCGACACCTAAGCCGGTACGTTTTCCGAAAAATCAGCGGATGGGTATCCTTACCCACCCGGCCTGGCTCGTGGCGCACTCGGGCAATTTTGACAACGACCCCATTCGTCGGGGACGCTGGATTCGTTATAAGCTGCTGGGGGGCAATATTCCGGACATCCCCATCACCGTAGACGCCAAGTTACCGGACGACGAGAGCATGACCCTCCGTCAGCGGATGCACGTGACTCGTGCCGAATCCTGTTACAAGTGCCACAGCAAGATGAATCCGCTTGGTTTACCTTTTGAATTGTACGACCATTACGGACGATTTCGCTTTAATGAATTAGAGAAGCCGGTTGAGACCAGTAGCACCATTATCAACAGCGGCGTCCCTGACGTTGACGGGAAGGTAGCAACACCCTTCGAGTTAATCGAGCGACTCGCCAACTCGACGCATTGCGAGCAAGTCTTCGTCCGGTACGTATTTCGTTTTTTCCTGGGTCGCAATGAAACCTTGGGGGACGCCAAGACCCTGCAAGACGCGCACCGCGCCTACACTGAAAGTAACGGCAGCATGCAGGCCCTAGTCTTATCCCTGTTGAGTTCCGACTCCTTCATGCTGCGTGCCAACGCTGGCTCAGCAAATCCTTCCGACAAATAATTCTTCCTTGGAGAAATCGTATGCCAATCCTGGGCGCCCACATGTCGATCGCAGGTGGTTTTGATAAGGCCGTTGAACGTGCCCATGAAGCTGGCTGTGATTGCGTGCAGATCTTCAGCAAGAATAACAACCAATGGCGTGCACGTCCGATACCCGACGGAGCTCCTGAGCAATTCCAGCAGCGCCTGCAGGAACTGAACATTACTCACCCACTGATTCACGCTTCCTACCTGATCAACCTGGGCAGTCCTGAAGAAGGCCAGTGGCAACGCTCGGTCGAAGCCCTGGTCATCGAAATCCAGCGGGCCGACGAGGTGGGAATCCCCTTTGTGGTCGTTCATCCGGGAGCCTTCACCTCCAGTGATGAAGCAAGCGGCATCCGACAAATCGCCCTGGGACTGGACGAATTGCACCAGCAGACGGCCGACTTACAAAGCCGCGTGTTACTGGAAACCACTGCCGGCCAGGGAAGCAACCTGGGCTGGCAATTTGAACAGTTGGCTGCCATGTTTGATCAGGTCCAGGATCCAGACCGTATCGGCATTTGCGTCGACACCTGCCATGTCCATGCTGCCGGATATGCCTTGAGCAGCCCCGAGGATTACGAACAAACGTGGAAATCCTTTGAAGCGGTTCTGAGCATCGATCAGATCCATGCCATTCACCTGAACGACAGCAAGCGGGAATTGGGATCACGCGTCGACCGGCACGAGCATATTGGAATCGGTGAAATCGGCCTTGAGGCCTTCCGGCTGCTGATGAACGACTCCCGGTTTGCAGAAATACCGATGTACCTGGAAACTCCTAAACAGGATCCGGACGGGGGTGAAGAAGGAGATCAACTCAACCTCCAGTCGCTGCGAAACCTGGTCGAGTAGGCCTGGCTACTGCCGGTTTAATCGAGCAAGCGAACTTTAACCAGGTCAACCGTATCGTGATCTAGGCGGACTATATCACCACTGGGCAATTGAAAGGTCCAAATGGTCCCCTCTTCCTCTCGAGGTCCCGTCTTAATAGTCATACCGACCTCCAGCTTCGTTGTTGAAGCTTGACCGGCTAACTGGATCACTTCTGCCTCGTGCCCTTCGCGCAACAAGGCAGCCTTAACTGGCTCACCAGGAACCAGGTGAACAAAATCTTCTGGAATTTCTGAGCCGTGCGGATCTTGCAGCGGGTGACCGAGCTTGTCGTCCAGGTAGTCGACGGCATCCTCGTCATGCAGGTGTTCCAGCAGGTGTGCTTGCTGATGCAATTGATCTTCCGGCATTCCCAGGTGTTGCAAGTATGTTTCCCACAAACGGTGTGCTCGCAAGAGTCGCCGACCTTCAGTCGCCCCGGATTCGGTTAACTCAATATTCCCGTCCCGTACCACTGCCAACTCTTGCCGCTGCACCCAGCGAATAGCCTTACGAACCCGTTCGTCTCGTCCCGCCACCATCTTGACCACTTCCTGGACAGGCATAGTCGCCTGGGGACTTCGCAACACGCAACCGAGTACATCTTCGACTAACTGTTGAGGCACAGATCGACGCCGCCGCAACCAGTTTGCTGCCAGTCCATAACGGGGTGCCACGATGAAAACCAGCAGGAACTGGGCTGCACTGGCGACCACCACGGCCGACCCGGGAGCCACATTGATTTGTTCTGAGGCCAGGTAACCAACCAGGAAACTAGTCCAGCCAAAAAAAGCAGCTGTCGGTAACATTCGCGTTAGTCGGTCACAAAGCAGGTAGGCCGTCGCCGCCGGTGTGATTAGCAGGCCAACCACCAAAATCACTCCGACCACGTGGACCCCGCTAACAACTACCAGGGACGTACAGGTCGTCAACATGTAGTCCAGCGCGAGAACGTTGATTCCGATAGAAGCTGCCATTACCCGATCAAAGGTAATCAACTGTAATGAGCGGAACGTAAGGATCACAAACGAAAAAACCACGACTGCGACAAAAGCCATCATCCAGAGATCCGTGTTACTGACCCCCAGCAACTGACCAACAACAAAGTGGTACAGATCGATATGAACATCCTGGCTAAAGAGAGACAGCAGCAGTCCGCCAAAGGCAAACACGCCGGTATACATGATTCCGATCAGGGCATCTTCCTTGACCCGAGAAAACCGCGAGACGGTCGTCACCATGGCGACCGTGAAAAAGCCAGCCAGCACCGCTCCGATCAGCATCGCTGGTGCATGAGCCTCGGTATGAAAAACCCGTTTCATAAACAAGTAGCCGCAGACCACGCCAGCAAGCATCGAGTGGGCGACCGCGTCCGCCAAAAACGATGTTCGTCGCAGAACAATGAAACAGCCAATCACGCCACAGACCGTCGAAACCAGCGTGCCAGCCAGCAAGGCCTTCAACAGATGCGGATTTTGCTGATGAAACGTTACCAGCGATTCATAAAGAGATTGCATCAGGAACCATCCTCTCGCTGCTGACGATCCAAATGCGCGAAAACACGCAGTTTCCCCTCGTAAACTTCGCTCAGCAACTCGGGATGAAGCACATCGGCCGGCTTTCCGTAGGCGAAAAGACGCTGTTTCAAGAGGATCTACGTATCAAAGTATTCTCCAGCCGTGGTTAAGTCATGATGGACAACGACCAGTGTCCGTCCTGAGGCTCGGGTATCCTCCAGGACTTCCAGAATGGCCCGCTCGGTTGCCGCGTCGACTCCGGCAAACGGCTCATCCAACAGCAAAATATCTGCTCCCTGAGCCATCGCCCGAGCCATGAAGACCCGTTGCTGCTGCCCCCCGGAGAGTTGTCCGATCTGTCGATCACGATAGCGCGTCATGCGAACCATTTCCAGCGCCTCGTCGGCAATTTCATAATCCTCCGCACGGAGGCTTTTCCACCAGGGCGCTCTGCCGTAACGTCCCATCAAGGCGACTTCGCGAACCGTAACCGGAAAGTCCCAGTCGACGCTACCACGCTGCGGGACGTAGGCAACTCGTCCCTTGGCTTTTTCAATCGATTCCCCAAACAACCGAATCGTCCCGAAATCTGGTCGCAAGAATCCCAACAGAGCTTTAACGAGTGTCGATTTTCCTGATCCATTGGGGCCAATGACACCGGCAAGTTCACCGGCTGGAATATTTAGCGACACATCTAGCAGGGCAGGGACTGGTCCGTAACTGACCGTCAGGCTCTCCACCTCGATCGCCGCTGGCTCGGTCTGTGGAGAATCAAGGGACTGCTGTTTTGCTTCAGTGTTCATGATCGCCTGACCCTTCCTGGCTTTTAAGGGCAGGAACACTGATCACGAGTTTACCCTGAATCGGTTCACCTGGTTCCGCCCAGAGGGTTTCATCCGCCAGCAGCACACGGTCACGAAATAGTTGCACGCGTACAGCAGACCGCCTCAATACAAGTTCTTCCGAGCCTGCAACGTCGAAACCAGCATCACCAACGCCCACCTGGACGAACAGTTCATTCTCACCCACGATAAACTCCGTGATCGAATCAATCACGATCGGGTCAAGCGCTGGAATGACCTCTTCCTTGTGGATCAATACGCGATTGCCCTGCTGAGGCAAGTTAACGAGCAACGAAGTTGCTTCAAACGCATCTGGCTGGGCGTCCTGGGTTAAGGTCAATTCAAGTCGAAAATGGCCGCTGGCCGTTGTTTCCGTTGGGACATTCGGTACATATTGCGGCAAGCCGTTAACAAACAGCATATAAGCCTGAACCGAACCAAGAATCGCCAGGCTTAAGACAAGTGCCAGCAGAGGTCGCATGATCTGGGCTTCGCTACCGGCTCAAGCTGGCAACGCCTTATGACTTCTTCTCCTGGAAGATCGTCATCCGTGATGATTGGCTATTTCAATCCCTGGACGATGGTCAACACATTTTCACGCATCATCCCAAGATAGTCTTCCCCGGCTGTGCCAGGTTCTCCCATCGAATCGGAATACAACTTGCCACCAATCCGTACGCCAGCATCAGCAGCAATTTGACGAATAACTTTCGGGTTCACACTGGTTTCCACGAAAATTGATTTGACTCCAAATTTACGAATCGACTCCACCGCCTGTCGACGGCGCTGCGGTGTGACACCACCTCCCGATTCCTGTCCAGTACTCCAGCCTGCCGGAGCTGCTGCCGTAAAACCATAATCACGACAAAAATAATTAAAAGCATCATGACTGGTAACTAACTGCCGCTGTTTCAAAGGCAAGCGATTGCACTCTCGGACAATCCATAAATGAAGCGTGCGTAATTGCGCCCGGTAAAGTGCTCCGCGAGCTTCATATTCCGCACTGTTCTCTGGGTCCACACTGGAAACCGCCTTGACGACATTCTCGACGTAAATCGCTGCATTCTTTGGAGACAACCAGGCATGCGGGTCCAAAACTTCGGCCCCATCGTCCGCCAACTTCAAGGATTTCACACCCTCGATACAACTGGCAATCGGTTTACCAGCATCCTTGGCCAGCTTTTGCATCCAGTCGTTACCTTCCAAGTGCCAACCATTCTCCAGGCAAAGATCGGCCTGGGCTACTAGCTTGGCATCGCCTGTCTTCACTTCGTAAAGATGAGGATCCTGTCCCGAAGCCAGCACGCAACGGACTTCCCAGCGGTCTCCCACGACTTGCCTGGCAAAATCAGCTACTTGGGTAGTTGAACAGACAATCAAACGTCGGGCGGGCTGTTCTTGACCATTGATATCTTGGCCAGCCAACGAAACCAACAATACTACCATCAACAGGATAAATCGCCTGGAATATTTCATCATTCTCCCTGATCGTAACGACGAGTCGTGAAACCATTAGCAGCACCGGTCGAAGATCGCGTTAAGCAGCGAATACGACCGTTTTTGCCCTACTCAAAAATAGATTTTGGGTTACCAAAACCTACCTCCAATCTAACTGGCAAAACAGTCCACTGCAAGTGGATCGCAGCGTCGGAGAAACCGTCACATGCTGATCAAAAGAAGAGGTTTAATAGCGGAAAACCAGGCCGCTGCCAGCGAAATAATCATCCCCGACAGCACTTAAACCGTGCCCTACTCGCCAATCAAGCTGTAGATAATTACTGACCAAATAGGTCATCCCACCGTTAATGTAGTGGAGCGTCGGATCGACATCCGCACCATCGGGAATCATACAATACCATTCGAAATAACCACCGATTCGTTCCGTGATGGAAAGGCCAATGCTGGCAGCCTGCGAGAAATCGAGAAACGGTCGATTGGTAACCGTATCAAGTGCGCGGTTAATCTGGGTTTGCCC
>CAZXJC010000473.1:0-2725 GCA_964640885.1 uncultured Pirellulaceae bacterium
ACCCGCTGCATATCAATGATTTCCAGGCCACGCTTTTGCACTTGTTCGGCATCGATGACAAGCGTTTAGTCCACCGCTTCAAGGGGCTCGATTTCCGCTTGACCGGCGTGGGTGAATCAGGACGCGTCGTGAAAGACTTGATTGCCTAACTTTGGCAGCCGCCTGTGCTAACGGAGATTCACTTGACACTTGCACGCAACACCAAGAACACCGCCTCCCCTGGCCTGCTGATCATGGCCGGAGGATGGTGCTGGCTCGCCAGTCTGCTGATGGCGCCAGGCGGACCAGTCACCGTCGCCGGTGAAGACCAAACCGCCCGCCAGGTGGTCGGACAGTTGATTGCCGCCTCGCGTATCTACGACCAACGCGAAATGGCAGTCGCTTCCGATCGATTGGCACGGATCGGCAAACCGGCCGTAGCAGCTCTCCTCGAGGCCCTCGAGGACGTGGATGGGAACGTCCGCTGGCAAGCCATCGTAGCTCTGGGGCGGATTGGCGCACCGGACGCCACGGTCGCCACTAAGTCACTGGTCAACGCACTCGATGATATCGATCCTGACGTAAGGACCTCAGCCGCCGCTGCCCTCGGGAAACTCAAGGCTCGTGAGCCAGCCGTGGTCAAATCACTGCGACCACTCACTAGCGACCCGCATGGCCAGGTACGTTCGGCGGCCTGGTGGGCTCTTTGGAGACTGGCCGACGACCAGCGAGCCATTGGCCAATTAATACAGCTACTCGCCGATAAAGACTGGATGGTGAACCAGGCCGCTGGTAAATACTTGGCTACGATTGGCTCATCGGCGGTAAACCCGCTGATCGGTGCCTTGAAAAACTCTCCGCAACAGGGCCAGGCTGCCGCCGCTGAGTCCCTAGCCCAAATCGGTGTAGCGGCCCAGCCGGCCGTGGTCGCACTGCAGCCGCTACTCTCACATGATCAGGCGGCAGTCGCCACTGCTGCCTCGCGGGCACTGGGCCAAATTGGTCCTGCGGCGATCCCCGCACTGCTGCAAGAGCTAACTCGCAACCATCCTCAAAGTCGCCTGCTGGCGATCGAAGCCATTGCCATCATGGGACCTCAAGGAGCAGCAGCCGTCACCGCGCTCATCAAGCGGTTGAACCATCCTGACCAACAAACGCGTCGCCTCAGTATTAAGGCATTGGGAGCTATCGGCCCAGCAGCTCAGGCAGCAGTACCGGAACTGGTCAAACTGCTGGCCGCGAATGACGCTGACCTGCGCGGGGCAACCTGCCAGGCACTTGGCAAGCTGGGATCCGCAGCCCGTTCGGCGCAGCAACGCCTGGAGCAATTGGCTAGTCGAGATCCGGTCGATTTCGTGCAACGGGCAGCGCGACAGGCTGCGCAGCAGTTGGCCTCGCAAGAGTGAGTTTAGTTCTCTTGGCTAGTCGCTAGCCGTCGTGGTCGCCTTCCAAGCAGCCAGCACATGTTCAGCAATCTCGGGAACTTGTACTCCCTGGTTCACCTGGGCAAAGACGAAGGGACCGTCACCACGCATCTTTTTACTGTCCCGTTCCATCACCGAGAGATCGGCTCCTACCGCTTCTGCCAGGTCAATCTTGTTGATCACCAGCAGGTCCGACTGAGTGATCCCCGGTCCGCCTTTGCGAGGAATCTTATCACCACCAGCCACGTCGATCACGTAGATCGTGTAGTCGGCCAGTTCACGGCTAAAATCAGCCGCCAGGTTGTCACCACCCGATTCCAGGAAAAGGATCTCGGGGGCGAATTGATCGGTCATTTCTTCCAGGGCCAGCAGGTTACCGGAAATATCTTCGCGAATCGCGGCATGCGGGCAACCACCCGTCTCCACGGCAGCGATACGTTCAGTCGGCAGGGCCTCGTTGCGAATCAGGAACTCCGCATCTTCACGCGTAAAAATATCGTTGGTGATGACGGCTAACTGGTTTTGATCGCGCATCGCCTTACAGAGGGCCAGCACCAGGGCCGTTTTCCCGGTTCCCACCGGACCACCGACGCCAACCGTAAAAGATCGTTGTTGATAGTCCCGGTTGGACAAGGGTTGCTTTCGCTCGGCAAACAGTCCCGGATGTTCCAGTTGTTCATGGGTATGGCCGTGGTCGTGTTCGTGATCATGATCGTGGTCATGAGAATCGTGCATCTCGATACTCCTTGGTCGCAAAGACTAAAATCGCAGCAGCTTTTTAGTATAGAGCAGTCTGCTCAACTCTGGAACAACCGGCTATACATACGATCCTGGGTTCCCTGGAGCATCTCCATCAACGGTGCGGTCTGGGAAATATCTGCCAGGGACCGCGTCAGACCACTTTCGACGAGCGTTTCGCAAAAGGGACCAATCTGGTGCTGTAGTGCCTGGCCGGCCAGCGGACCAATGACGTGCAGCCGCACAGCACTGGAAATCAGTGACCGTAGTGTCTGGAACAGGAACATCCGAGCCGCCTGCTCCAGCGGGATCTCCAGGGCCTCGGTCACCGCGGCCCAGATCGGCACCTGGTGCGAGGGCAAGGCGGCATCGCCAATGGTTTGCTGCAGCGATTTTAGAGCCGGTAAATCAAAGGCCACGATAGCACTGGCGAGCAAGGCCCGACCCTGCTTACGACTGGCACGATTGGCCACGTGATTGCTCAGCAGCGCTTCGTTCAAGCAGTCCAATTCCCGAAAGGACTGCTCCTGGCGATGGAGTGCCCCGATGATCGGAATCGCTCCGTAGCTGGCCTGCACCAGGCT
>CAZXJC010000474.1:0-4999 GCA_964640885.1 uncultured Pirellulaceae bacterium
CGTTTCTGCGCCACTGCGACTTAAACGGCCCACGGCTACTACGTTGAATTTTGTTTCGGCCTGGTAGGGTTTCGTGCTGGTGTCGATCTGGATCTCAATCTTTCCCCGAATAGAAATCCGTTCGAAGTGATAGTTGCTGAATTCTTTTTCTGCCAACTGGCGTATGTCGGGAGCTTTCGAGTGGATGTGTTGTAAAACGCTGGGTAAATCGTTGCTTCCCAGGTCCTCGGCGATTTGCTGCAACGTTATCTCAACTTCTTCGAGGGGTGTAATAACGTAGTGTTCGCCCGCCAACAGGCAGCCAGTCAGGAGGATGCAGATGCCGGTCAGGTAAGCCAGGATCCGATGTCGTAATTGAATCCAGCCACCAAGGAAGCAGGCTGTGGCCAGGCCACCAAAGCTGAGTATGTAAGTTGGTGTTTCGAATAGCCAGGTCATGGGTCAGGTGTTGTTGGAAGAGAAGGAGCATTGGAGCGTCGAAAGAAGTGACGGTACCAAAGTGAAATCCAGCCGAAGCAAAGCAGCCCGGCAAGTATCAGGAACAAGGGAGCGAGTTTTACCTTGCGGTCTTCGAGCGTGGTCAAAGGGATCGTGATCTGCTGACCAGCGGCTTGCTGGTTGGCACGCTGGCGGCCCTGGAAGTTTTGCTCAGCGTGCAGTTGTAGCTGGGCAATCTTAGGACCGGCTACGACCAGTGCAATCAGGCCAAAAGTGCAATAGAGATAGAGCCAGTACCAGGGGGAATCCGTAATTCGCGGTCGCTTACTGGATTCGAGATGATTCATGAGTCAATCTGCCAGGTTGTTTTCCAACACTAAGCATGGCAACGGTTAGAGCTGATTATTCGCGATGAAACAGGGGGCCTCCGTAGCGGGCTGTTTCACCCAGTTGCTCTTCGATACGCAACAACTGATTGTACTTGGCCATGCGATCACTGCGGGATGCTGAACCTGTCTTGATCTGTCCAGTTGACAGGGCAACTGCCAAATCTGCGATGGATGCATCTTCAGTTTCACCGCTGCGGTGACTGGTTACACTGGTGTATCCATGCTGATTAGCCAGTTCAATCGCTGCAATGGTTTCGCTGAGGGTACCAATTTGGTTGACTTTGATCAGGATACTGTTGGCAATTCCTTCGTCGATGCCACGTTGCAGTCGTTCTGTATTGGTGACAAACAGGTCGTCTCCCACCAGTTGTACTCGACTCCCCAGCCGCTCGGTCAGTGTTTTCCAGCCATCCCAGTCATCTTCTGAACAACCGTCTTCGATTGAACAGATGGGGTACTGATCAGACCAGTCGCTGAGCAAATCTACCATGGCGGCTGCTTCCAGTTGCTGGTTGTCGATGGTGTACACCGCCTTTTCCGTGTCGTACAGTTCGGTGGCAGCGACGTCCAAAGCGATCTGGACCTGCTCTGCTGGCTGGTAACCTGCCTTCTCGATGGCTTCCATGATCAAGGCCAGCGCTTCCACGTTACTTCCCAGGTCAGGTGCAAAACCTCCCTCGTCGCCGACGGCCGTATTGAGTCCCTTGGCGTTGAGGACCTTTTTGAGTTGATGAAAAATCTCGGTCCCACATCGCAAAGCGTCGGAGAAGGAAGAAAACCCAAGTGGCATTACCATGAATTCCTGCACGTCCACGGAGTTGTCAGCGTGCTCGCCACCATTGACGATATTCATCATTGGAGCCGGTAGCAGGTTGGCTTCGCTGCCCCCTAAGTATTGAAAGAGTGCTTGCTTTTTATGTGCTGCGCCCGCTTTGGCGACGGCGAGTGAAACGCCCAGGATGGCATTGGCCCCCAGGTTTTTCTTGTTTGGCGTACCATCTAAATCAAGCATTTGCTGGTCGATTCCCTGCTGGTCCAGGGCATCCTGGCCGACCAGGGCAGCGGCGATCGTGGTGTTGACGTTTCCAACCGCCTGCAAGACACCCTTTCCAAGGTATTGCGTTTCGTCTCCGTCGCGTAATTCCCAAGCCTCGTGAATCCCGGTGCTCGCGCCGCTGGGAACCGCTGCGCGGCCAAAGGATCCATCGTTGAGTGTGACTTCGACTTCAACAGTCGGGTTTCCTCGGCTGTCCAATACTTGGCGACCGTGGATGCTTGCAATCAAGCTCATGGTTGACTTCCTATCCTCGAAACAGGTTTCAGTAGTAGATTTGTTCGGCTGAATGATTGTCCACAAAGGCGGTTGCGATGCTCTTTCCTGCTTGCCTGGCGAGTAGGTTGAACTGTCGAAAGCCGTGGACTCTTGTGCGCCTATTGTCGTCGATACAGGCCGTTTTGACTAGGCCGTGGAAACGACAACAGCCACCGTGACGGTTGCGGTTAACAGGCTGCCGTCTTACATTGCAAGTGATGGTGATGGCAGCAATCCCTGGCTGTTTGGAGCAGGAACCGTGTAGATGTTTACTGGATTAGTAGAAACACAAGCTACCGTCGACGAGGTGATCAAACAGGATCCTGGTATTCGACTGGTAGTTCGTGCCGCCGAGATTTCAACTCAGGTAACGATTGGAGCAAGCGGTGCAGTCAACGGTTGTTGCTTGACCGTGGTTGCACAAGATGCGGACAAGTTGTCCTTTGAAGCCGGAGAAGAGACGCTCAAGCGGACCAATTTACAGTACTTGCAAGCCGGTGCCATGGTTAATCTGGAGTCCTCTTTGAAGGTTGGAGACGCTCTCGGGGGACATTATGTTACCGGACATATCGACGACCTGGGCCATCTGCATGAACGCCTTGATAATCAGGATTGGACAACGGCCTGGTTTCGTGCTCCCAGTCGCTTAATGAGCCAGATCGCGTCGAAAGGCTCGATTGCAATTGACGGCGTTAGCCTGACACTGGTTGATGTCGTGGAAGATCGGTTCAGTGTCGCCTTGATTCCTCACACGCTGGCAGTGACCACGCTTGGTCGGTTGAAAACGGGAGATCCGGTTAACCTGGAAACTGATATCCTGGCCAAATACGTACAGCGTCAATTGGCAGCAGAGCCGCCCTCCTAAGGATTCGCTTGCGGTTGTCGCCAGGCGGTTTCTGGTAACAGCCATATTTTGGATGGTAACTATGGTACAACGTCAAACGGCCCAATTCCTGATTCGCAGGTTTCGTGAAGTTGGTATTCGACCAATCACCAAGCAAGGTCAGAATTTCCTGATCGACTTGAACCTGGTGGAACTGATTGCCGAGACAGCAGATCTTGGCCCTGACGATGTAGTCTTGGAAGTTGGCACGGGAACAGGATCACTAACCGCCCTGATCGCTCCGCACGTGGCAGTCGTTGTTACCGTTGAGATTGATCGCCAACTACATGAGTTGGCGAGCCAAGAACTGGTGGACTTCGAGAATGTCACCTTGCTATGCCAGGATGTTCTCAGAACAAAGAATCAGATGCATCCTGTAGTCTTAGATACGTTGCAAGAGAAATTGGCGATTGCTGAGGGGCGGCAGTTGAAGCTAGTTGCTAACTTGCCCTACCACGTGGCAACACCAGTTATCTCAAACCTGTTGGACACCACGGTGTTGCCTGCTTCGATGACCGTGACTATCCAGAAAGAACTGGGGGACCGCCTGGTAGCCAGTCCTTCGACAAAGGATTATGGAGCACTCAGTGTTTGGGTCCAAAGCCAGTGTGATGTTCAACTAGTGCGGACTTTGCCCCCCAGCGTCTTTTGGCCCCGGCCACGGGTGCAGTCGGCAATCATGCATATCCAAGTTGCTCCGCAGAAACGGAGTCTAATTCCCGACATCAGTTTCTTTCATTCGTTCGTGCGATCGATTTTTCTTCATCGGCGTAAGTATTTACGCAGTGTCGTGGTGAGTGCTTTCAAGGGCCAACTTGATAAACCGACTGCGGATGGAATCCTCCAGAAGGAGGGCCTGTCACTGCAAATTCGTGCAGAAGCTCTCTCCGTCGAGCAATTGCTCAGCTTGTGCGAAGCAGTACGGGAAGTCGTTCAGGAAGTTTGAGCGGTGGCAATGATAGTCGGGAAAACAGTTTTTTGCTAGGATGAGCGATAGTTCGTAGTCGGCCGTTTGCGGTCGCCAGGCAAGAAGTTACAGGGCAGCAAGAGGACAAGGTTCATGCGATTTATAGAAATGACAGGTAAAGTCTTGGCGGCCATGCTCAGTGATGACGAAATGCAGGCCAGCGATTTAAAGACTGCCGGCGTCACCGATGAGACCATCGTGCGAGTTAACGAACACGGTGATATCGAAGTTCGTCGTGACAGCGAATGGGATGTGGTTGGCGGTTTGCTTGGCAATTACGAAGATCGCGTCAGACAAGCTACCGGACGTGACTGGGCTTGAGACACCCTCGACCTCTGACTACGAGTTAAGGCGCTGATGGTTCGGCAGCTTCCTGAGGGATTTGGCCGATTGCTCTTAAGAGTCGAAATTGCGCCCGGTTGTATAGCGTGACACTGCGGGTATAGGCATTGCGAGCTTGGATTCGTGCCTGGATCGCTTGGAGCAGTTCAATTGGCAATCCTTCGGCTTGTTGCACCCGCTGGTAGTTCCACTGGTAGTTCCACTGGTAGCTCGACTTGGCCGTTGCCAGGCTCTCCTGGGCAGCTTTCATTTGACTGCGATAGTTGAGTATCTCGTGGCTGGCGGCCACTACTTCCGCCGCGACCTGGTCACGCAGAAGTGCCAGGCCGGTCTCCATTTGTCTCAGCTGACTGTCTCGTTGCCAGAGAGCGGCCTGGTTGCCCATCCCCATGTTTCGCCATTCCCAGAACGCCAGCACATCTAAGTCGGCACGTCCTGCCTGGTCGTTGAAACTGCCCGATGGACCGCCTCCAAAGGTGCCGGCGCTGCCTCCGACCTGTACGTTCGGTAACCAGGGACGCCACGATTCCTGGCACGTTCTCAACACTGCGGCATCCAGGGCTGAGTGTTGCCGCAATAATTCCGGTCGACGTTCCAGGCCTTCGCTAATGAGATGATTCAAATCATGATCCTCTTCCACCAGGACGATGGGATGCAAGACTTCTTCT
>CAZXJC010000475.1:0-4060 GCA_964640885.1 uncultured Pirellulaceae bacterium
GACGATGATCAAGTAGCCGATGATGATCTAGACGATGATGAAGTAGAAGCCGATGATGATGAAGCTCATGAAGATGAATCCGAGGAAGATTCTGCACCGGCAGATTATTCTCCGGAAGAAGAAGCTCCGGCAGAAGAAGCACCGGCAGAAGAAGAGACCGAATCGAGCTTAGGTCCAGGTGAAGGGGATACGGACAACAAGAAAGAGTAGCCTTGCTCGGCGCGTATTTGCTGGACAGAATTAGCGTCACAACTTGCTGCCCCGCGGGTTGTATAAGGGATTGAACATGAGGTTCAAACCAACAGGCCAGGAAACGGCTAGCAGCCGCACGATGCCCGCCAATCCGGCCTCTGCGAACGGATTTGATTTCACCCGGCACATACATCACTTGTGCCACGATGCCTGTACACGACTTCCCGAGCTACAGCACATCGACATGCAACGAGTGGCCGTGACCTTTTCTCAGGCGCGCAAACAGGTTTCGCACGGTCTTTATGCGTCTTTAACACCCATGCGATTCGAAGGAGGAGCACTGGTAGACACCACGGAAAAACGTCACTACACGGTACAGCGCCTGTTTGATGCGGATGGCTGCGAGATGATGTATATCCTGAGGTTTTATTTGCCACGTTTCATGGAAGAGAGCTTTCAAGAAAAGCTGGTCACGATCTTCCACGAGTTGTGGCATGTTAGTCCTGAATTTGATGGTGATCTGAGGCGCCACGACGGTCGGTGTTATCTCCATACACATTCTCAACAGCAATACGATGTCTCAATGGCTCGACTCGTCTCTAAATGGCTTCAGTTAAATCCATCCCCTTCGCTTTACGCGTTTCTGCAATACGATTTTGCCTCGCTCCAGCAGCGATTTGGCCGGATCTATGGTGTCAAGATTGCACACCCCAAACTGATTCCTCTCGATCAATCCTCCGGTTCTTGAAAGCGGGAATTTAGACAGCCTGCTAACTAGCTAGCCCCTGTCGCGATTCGGTTGGTTGACACCAAAGCTGCATTGACCTCATAACGCGACAGCGTTATCCTCCGCTGCCTTCATTTTTGCTCGAGAAGCCAGTGACTATGCACCGCAATCTGCTTCGAACATCGCTGACACTTACCCTTGGGACAGTCGTAACATTCCTAGGCGGCTGTCAGATCTGGTCTACCCCAGAATGGACAGCAGATCAGGCAAAAAAACTGGAGCTACCAGCCCCACGAATGTCTGCTGATTCAGTCATTCTGGAAATTGCTTTTGTGCACGTGACCCCAGCAGCCAACCAGGTCGACGCAGCCTTATGGCACGATGTCAACGCAGTCCCTTTAACCTGGCAAACTCATAAAAAACTTTCCTTGAATGGGATCCGCTGTGGACTGATTTCTGGCCAGTTGCCAGATTCCCTGCAGCAACTGATCCAAGCTGACAAGAACACGCTGGACCTGCAAGATTTAAATGGCAACCTGGAGCATGATCTGCAAGGGCGTAATCAGCGCATTCACAGTCGCGCTGGCCGCCGCGGACAAATCATCTTGAACAATCAAATTCTCCCAACCGTTCACCTGGTAACACGGGACGGAGATTATTCCAGCGGCGAAACCTTCCACCAGGCACAATGTGTTCTCGAGATTCGAACCTATCCACAAGGAGATGGACGAGTCCGAGTACAACTGACGCCCGAAATTCAACATGGGCACCTTAAAAGTCAATTTGTTGGACATGATGGTTCATGGTTAATTAATAATGATCGGGAAACCCGTTCGTTCGATTCGCTGGCCATGGAGGTCACCATGACACCTGGAGAATCTTTACTGCTCAGTTGCACTCCCGACGTCAAGGGACTGGGGCAGCAGATGTTCGTGGATGGTAAAAACGACTCCGACACTCAGTACCTGGTGCTGATCAGATTGGCACAAACACAATTTGACGACTTGTTCGCACCCGACAAGACCGCTCAGCCAGTCACTGATCGCTGGGAATGACCACGTGGTGCCCCGTTGCCAGCGAGCCCGGACTAGCCAATAATGGGATCATGCTAGTCAGAAGATTCCCACGGGCACGTTCTTCGACGGGATGTCTTCGGTACCTTCAAGACGCTCAACTGAACATCTCTTGTCGGGTTGAACGTCTTCTTTGAGCAAACTTTTTGCCTGAAACAAAACACAAGGAGTTGGTTGAATGGCCCTCGTTCCCCTTCGCACTTTGCTGGACCATGCTGCAGAAAACAACTATGGCGTGGCCGCTTTTAATGTCAATAACATGGAACAAATTCAGTCCATCATGGAAGCCGCTGATGAAACGGATTCTCCCGTCATCGTACAAGCTTCCCGGGGAGCACGGTCCTATTCTCAAGATGCTTACCTCAGACATCTGATGCTGGCTGCCGTAGAGCTTTATCCCCACATCCCGGTAACGATGCATCAGGATCATGGCAATAGCGTGGACACCTGTTCCAGCGCCATCGAAAACGGATTCACTTCGGTCATGATGGATGGCTCTCTACAAGAAGACGGTAAGACACCAGCCGATTTCGACTACAACGTAAAAGTGACGACCGAAGTCGTACAACTGGCTCATCCCCAAGGGGTTTCCGTGGAAGGTGAATTGGGATGCCTGGGATCGTTGGAAACCGGACAAGGGGATCAAGAAGATGGACATGGAGCAGAAGGCGTTCTCTCCCGAGACCAACTACTAACGGATCCTGAAGAAGCAGAACAGTTTGTCGCAGCCACCGGCGTTGACGCACTCGCCGTCGCTATCGGAACCAGTCACGGTGCTTATAAATTTACCCGCCAGCCGGATGGAGATGTGCTGGACATGAAACGCATCGAAGAAATTCACCAGCGACTTCCCAATACCCACCTGGTGATGCATGGTAGCTCTTCCGTCCCCCAACATCTGCAGGACATTGTAAATCAGTTCGGTGGTGAAATTCGGCAAACCTGGGGTGTTCCGGTAGAAGAAATCCAACGTGGTATCCAGCACGGTGTACGTAAAATCAACGTCGATACTGACAATCGGCTGGCCATTACCGGCGCCGTTCGCAAAGTGCTGGCAGAAGATCCCGCGAAATTTGACCCCCGGGACTACCTCAAACCGGCCCGAGAAGCGATGAAACAGGTCTGCGTCAATCGTATGACCTCTTTCGGGCAAGCGGGAAATGCTAGCCACATCCGCCAAACGGTCGGAAGCTAACGTTCACATTGCCCAAAATGCCAACCCCCGGTACAATTCCAGCCGCAGAAATATGCGCAGGATTCTCTCGTCAAGGATGACGACGCCATGCGAATGGACGATGCTTCAAACGCAGATATTGTACCAGTTGCCCCGTGCGAATTAGCTCGCCAGGTCATTAGAACCGAAGCGACTGCCTTGCAGCAGTTGGCTAACCAGTTGCCTGCTGAGTTTACTAACGCCGTTCGTACAATCTTCGCCTGTCCGGCCACCGTGATCTTAACTGGTATCGGCAAAGCCGGACTTATTGCCCAGAAACTTGTTGCTACATTCGGGTCCACCGGTACACCAGCACATTTCCTTCATCCCAGTGAAGCAGTCCATGGGGATCTTGGTCGGATCCAGCAACAGGACCTGGTGATACTGCTCTCCTACAGTGGAGAGACGGAAGAAATCTTGCGTCTGATGCCATCGTTGCAGCAGATGAACGTCACCACGATCGCAATCACCGCGCGGCAAACCAGCAGTCTCGCCCAGGCAGCTCAGATCGTCCTGGAACTGGGACAGGTCGAAGAAGCATGTAATCTCAAGCTCGCTCCAAGTACCAGCACAACGATGATGCTGGCCCTGGGAGATGCACTCGCTTTCGTAGTGAGTCGGATGCGAGCTTTTAATAAAGAAGATTTTGCCCGCTTTCATCCTGGTGGCAGCCTGGGATAACAACTCACCAGGGTCGAGGATGTCTTGCGGCCACTGGATCAATGTCGACTCGCTTCCGAACAACTTACGGTACGAGAAGTTTTCGCGGCCGCACTGGTACCAGGCAGACGTACAGGTGCAGTTATGTTAACAGACGAAGCTGGTCGCCTCACCGGATTATTTACCGATAGCGAC
>CAZXJC010000476.1:0-6135 GCA_964640885.1 uncultured Pirellulaceae bacterium
CGCATCTCCCAGGTTGAAGCCTTCCACGAGCAAGTGACCGGCACCGTTATTGGTCTTGGTCGTACCGTAATCATCCGGGGCATCCCCGTAATCGCGACCAGCACTTAGCTTGATCAGGAAACTGGTATCACCGTCAAGCTGGTTCGGTTGCAAGACATTCCCTGCCCGGTCTGTAATCGCGGGTGAATCCAGGAATTCCAAGCCAGAAACGGCTGCCGCACCTTCGATCGACACGGTATCAAAGCGGGCCACCGCAAACACATTCTCCAGATCGGAGGCAGCAATTACACCATTCGCAATCGCTAACGAGACGTCGCTTGTGGTATACGATTCATCTTCAACCAGGGCTACCGCGTTGGCACTATCTTTTCCTGGCACTCCTAACTCGACGATGGATGATTCCATGACATCCATTTCGTGGCTACTGGTTCCACCCAGGATCAAGATACCGTTTCCAGCGACCACTGGGTCGAGCGTCGCACCCAGCGATGAAGCACGAATTTCCGCAGCAATCAGCCAGGCAATCTGGTCTGGCGTGCTATCGGCAGTAAACGGAATCGTACGGTTCGCAGGAACTGCATCCTGGTTGGCATCAAATTCAAAGATTACCGGAGCAGTCGTGCCATCGCTGATGGAGAAAATATCCTCATCCGAAATCAGATCGCCAACATTCCCGCCCTGAGAGGGAACTCGCAATGCCCAGGCCCCGGTGACACCCGGCTGTCCCGTATGGGTCAAGTTCGTATTGGCGGTACTAATCTGATGATTGAGACCACCACCGACATGAATCCGGCCTTCACCCAAGTGAACCGGAGAGAGACCCAGTCCAGCCACAACAATTTCATTAACCAGGATGTTCGCCAGGTCTTCATTGGTCATGGAGAGGTCAAATTGAACAACTTCATGAACACCAGGTATTTCGCTAGCCTCCAGAACTTCCTGGTCCCGGTTGAATTCGAAGGTCACATGTTTCAGACCATTATCCACCGTCAACAGGCCACCATCTTCAACGCTACCTGCCGCGCCACGGGCTTCGAAGTTTGTATCACCTGAGACAATCAATTGATGATCGATCGTCGACCCAATGTGGATCGCACCCTCACCCAAGTTGACCGGGGCGATATCCATCTCCATCGATGCCAGGACCGTCACGATGTTGGCAGCGACCTGATCCACTGTCTCGGAAACCTGGAAGACAATCGCCTGGTTTCCTTGCTGCGTTACGCCGTTACGATCCATCTCGAACATCTGCAACTGAGACCCGTCGTTGATAGCAAACGTTTCACCATCAGTAATTTCCAGGCCACCGGCCGTGGGAATGACGAGTGTTAGCGATTCACGAACTTGCAGATTGTATCCAGACTCAAACTCGAAAGTACTCTGGTTACCAGAGAAATCTTCGATCAGGAACTGGTCGCCATCCGCGTAGTGAGAACCATCTTCAGGTCGAATCTCAAATCCCTGCACGTTCGACAATTCAATACGGTAAGTGGCATCCAGGGCCCAGACGCCGGCCAGCGATGTCAGGTAAATCGTGTTGCTATTGTCGTTGTAACTGAACAGGTAGTCCTCGTTGATCGTCAACCGCTCACCATCCTGGTAAACCGCAAAGGACCCCGAGCTGACCGAACTGTCCTCGATACCCGTTCCATCAACCGGATCGGGAGCGACACGGCCATCTTGTAATTGAATGACAAATTGTTCCTGGGCAACGTGTACCAGGTCGACGACCGTTGCTGTCGCATCCTTATCCAGGTGATCCCCAGTCGCAGAACCGGTCCAGTCAACCGGATCAACCAGGATAGCCCACGGAGAGTAGTGATCGACCCGGTCAATCGCACCGCGATCGGTATTCGGTGATTCACCAACACCCGACGAGGTGTTGACCGAAGGATCATCAACTCGCAGTTGTCCATAGGCATCCAGGTCAGGAGCCAGGATCGGCGAAACTGAAATTCCCATCGGAGTCTTAACGGCCACCAGTGCCGAACGATCCTGCAAGGAGTCCAGCGAACTGTCGACCGCTTTGGCACCCGCCTCCAGGTAGAAGTTGCCGTTCTCAGGAGCGACAAAGAGCGGATCGCTGGCAGTCAGGTAAATAGGACTTTGACCAGAACCGACCGTGGTATTCGAGAAATTGGTAGTATTCGGCCCATACAGCGTGCCACCTACGACCGTGGTATTGGACGTATCGTCAATATCCAGGCCGACCTGGGCGTTCGTCACGATATTGTTGAGGATCGTGGGGCTGGCGAAATCAGTCACCTGGATACCCACTCCCGTGTCAACATCGCCGACGATCGTGTTGTTAATAATTCGACCAAATGGAACTGCCGGACGCAGCAAGCCACTGGCGTTCACGTCGCCACTGAAGTGAACTCCACCCGTTTCGTTGAACGAGAGGATATTGTTAACCACTGCTACGCCAGGAACAAATCCTTCGTTATTCACTTGACGCAGGTTACGAGGTGCTCCCGGATGGGCGCGACCCTGGGCATCAACAGGCCCCGAGTCAACAACAATTCCGTACCCGGAAGCGTTCGTGATATGGTTGGCTTCAATCAGCAACTGACCCTGGTGTCGTTCCGTGTTGCTGTGCCCCTTCAACTCGACACGGGTACCAAGCATCTCTCCGAGCAGGTCATGGCATTCCAGTGGTTCACCGGAGACACCATTTTCCAGTAGGAAGATGGCTGAATCAACGTCAGCCGTCTTGACATCCGAAACTGCCAGTCGAATCGTGTGATGCCCGGCACCAATACCTTCCCAAACGGCCGTCAGGACCGTCGTGAAACCGTCAAAGGCGATATCAGCCTTGGACGAAGTGTTGCTCAAATCGGCATCGTTATTAATGAAGTACTGAGAATTGACTGCTCCCACACCGAGGGGGTATCCACCGGTAATCGTATTGGAACGAATCGCGTTGCTCGAATCGGTCGGAACCACGGCAATGTTCTCGAAGTTGCCATCACTGTTGGCATCAACCAGGACACCCATTACGTCCGTGTAACCGGTCGCCGGATCACTGTATTCCTCAGAAGCGAAGACATAGCTGATGTAAAGATCATCGGTCTCCAGGTCAATCTCGAACTCCAATGCCGTCGTGTCAACCGTTGAACCGGCAACAGCATCCAGCGAGAAGGCCTTGTTCAGTTCCGTATCACTCTTGCCAGACGACATGCCAGAAAGATTATCGACAGTATTGGGTTGCGTCACGTCAATCGCGCGACCCGTGCTCAAGACAACACCCCCTGGCATTCCCAGGATATTGCGGTTACCTGAGAACTGTCCCGCCGAAACCGGACCACCAACCAGGTCTGCATTGCCAACCGCTGAAACCCCACTGCCGAGTAACACATCTCGCAGTTCGTTAGCAGTCTTGTCGGTATCGATAGTCAACGTCGAGGAAGCAACATCAATGACTGCATTTCCATACAGGTTCACACGATGGTCACTCGCTTCGGTCAACAAGCCACCATTGGCCGGGCCTGCTTGCACTTCCAACATTCCCTGGACTGCCGCACTGTTAATCGAGTTCCAGACCGCTCGAGCCACCTCGGTTGCCGTATAGGCCGGATCGTAAGGTACCTGTTGATGACCAGGTGTAACCCCATTATCTCTCTCGATCTCGTCGTATTCGAAGGTAATTTCCCGAACACCGTCACCGATCACAAAAGTCTGACCGTCATACAAATCGCTGCCGTCCGAGGCCTCCAAGGTCTTGGACTGCGTAAACCGCTGATTGGTATCGAGGGAATGATCGAATTCCAGCTTGTCCTGCTGAACGTAACGAATTTCGACCTGGTACTCACCGGTCAAAACGTCCGGTGCTTCGGCCTGCCCCTGGAACTGCGGAGTCATCGTACCGGCAGCACCCGTGCTGCTCTCCACGATATTACCCGTTTCAGCAAATCCCACTACGAGGTTGTCTACCCAGACGCCATCATGGGCGTTATCCAGTGCCCGGTTGACACTATAGTACCCAACTCCAAATTCGTTCTCTTCCGGCGGGTCACCAGGCATCGTCACAGTCGTTCCCAGGGTACCGGCGTAGGTCACCTCGTGACCAATGATATTGACCGCATCGTTATGGGTCTTGACCACTTCGTAGCGATCGTTTGCCAGTTCACCGGCAACAGCGACTTGTACCGCCTTCGCTACATCATTGTCATCCATTCCCAGGTGAATAAAGACAGGCACGCTGGCCAGTCCATCAAATTCAACCGTTGATCCCTTCGATCCGTCAACCGGCAGAATCAGGCCTTCCGCGTCAGCGGAGGTGATGCTATCGGCATAGGGAATATTGATCTGGGCTCCCAGGCGAGTGAACGTTGGCACCGTATCGTCCAAGTTAACCGTCAGGTTATAGGCACCGGTGGTCCCCTCGGTACCACTGACCGTGTAGAGCGGATTGTAGTCCGTGTTAGCATTACCGCTGACACCAATGTAGTAGTCATTGGTACGTGGCGCGGTAAATTCCAGGTAGGAATCCGTGCTAGCCATATCATCATCCGGGGCCAACCCGACATCGTTACTGGCCAATTCACGACCCGCGGCATCAAAGATTCTCAGGTAGCTGTCAAGCGTGGTCGTCACACCAGTGGCCATCGCATCGACGTCAACGGTGATCGTTGAACCGGCGTTCATCGGCACTCGAATCAAGTCAACATCCAGGCCAGGATCTGAAGACCAACCCTGGTTATCGCCAATGGACCAGTTCTCGAATTGGAAGTCACCGGACCCGTTGGTCAGTGTCATCTTATCGAAGGCAGTTTCCAGCGTGTCATTGTTCTCGGTATGGATAAAGCCGCCTGTTTCCAAGTCCTGCTCAACCACCTGGAAGGTAGCGCTGGCTTGAGAAACATGGGCCATCAGGGCCCCTTCAATTCGCTGGGCTACCTGGCGTGGCGTCAAACAGTCGTTGACATAAATAGGCTCAAATCCGCCGGTCGGAACACCGTCTTTCGTCAGGAACTCGAAGGCCCAGTGATCATCGCCATAGTTAATCTGGAACGTGCGGCCCGATACGATGCTGTTGCCCGAAGGCGCCACGATAGTCGTTCCTCGATCGAACTCAAAGACCACGCCACCATCGGTGACCGTCTCCGGAGCCCCTTCAGCATCGAGTACTACCGTACCATCGAGGATAAAGATTTCGCCATCTTTAATATCAGCTGGAGAAATCAGGCGCAACGACGTCCCCGTGGTATCCGCATTACCCACATCAGTATCGGCAGCCGTGTTAAAGTCAAAACGGAGCCGGATATTGTCGCGACCGGCATAGGCCGCAAGACTCACCCGGTTCTGCCGCCAGGTGGCCGTATTGTTAAACAGTTGTTGGACATCATCGACGACATCCGTTGTCTGATTGGAGGCCAGCAATCGCCAGACACCAGAATCATCGCCCACGAAAACGCGGAAAGCATCGTCATCGGCCGAGGCAATCTTGTAATCAAAATAGAAGTAAGGCTGATCGGCCGGTGAGTAGCCAATCAGGCTAAACGGATTTGTTTCTACTGTACCGTGGGCTCCACCAGCAAAATCATACTGGTTACCGATGGTACTCTCGGTAGCCACGTCAAACTGGACATCAGAGAAAGCGATATAGCTGTTGTATTCACTTACCGCGGGCTGATCAAAACCAGCTACTGTCTCATCCTGACGTGCATCGTACGAGGTGTAACGATGTCCGGCATCCGACATATTGCCACCCGGCGCCGCCGGTTCCTGGACTTCTTCCTTCTCAAAGTGCCAGAGATTGCGGCTCAAGTCGGAGAAACTGATCGCGGTAACCTCAGGAAACTCCGTCGCTGCCGAAGATCCAGCGTCAACAAAGACCGACTGGACAGCGCCCATCGTATCGACCGCGAAGATCGTGCCGTCACCATCGATGGCAAACAACATCTCTTCGTAAGGACCATCCGTATCACCCTGCTTGTAGATAAAGGCAATGCTCGACGGCGCGTAAAGACCGTTGGTCTCTACCGGTTCACCATCCTGGTCGTACAACTCAAAGGTGTTGGTGGTCACGTTACCAACGGTAAAATCGCCGTTCGCCGCCGTGTTTCCTTCAACTCCCTCGAGGGTAACCAAGTCACCCTCTTGTAAACTGTGTCGCGTCGAGGTGATCACGAT
>CAZXJC010000477.1:0-2531 GCA_964640885.1 uncultured Pirellulaceae bacterium
ACTGGATGATCGAAACACGGGATCTCGCACTCGTAGAAGAACGCGAGCTTTACGTGCGAGCAAAAGGACGATCACTCTGGAAAGTGGGCCAGGAGATTGAAAACTACGAACGGATTCTCGAAACAGCGAACCTGCAACTACGGGGCGAGTCAGCGCTTGCGGAGTTGAATGATCGCAACACGGACGCTGACCCGCTGGTTCGCTATTGGGCGGCGTTGGGCTTGATAGTGATCACGCAAACCGCCGAAAGGGAAGTGGTCGAAAAGATTCTGCCGAGTCTCAATAAATCGCTCGCCGATAAATCAATTGACGTGCGACTACTTGCGGCCGAAGGCTTGTTCAACCTGGGTTATTACAAGGAGGCTCTGCCAGTCGTAATTGCCGAGATGGCGCATCCCGACTCTGATGTCCAGGTGCGGGTCGGCAACATTCTCGACTCCCAACCGCCGGATGCGAACGAGCAACTTGCGACAGCAATCAGACCTCTGGCGGTCGCCATGAGAAAGTTTAAACCCTCGGGACGTTATGGCGGGCAGAACAAACCCTTCGAACGCGCTTACCGGGCGATCACTGGCCAGCAACTCTACTTCCGCTGGGGTATGGGAGCGTCCGGTTCACCGAAGAGCCCGTTAATCGCAGTTCAGAAAAAGCCTTTTGTCGTGAAACCCTCGCCACGAGTGAAGCCGATGCGTAGGCGAGCTCAACTATCCAGACTGACAACGATTGGCGGAAAGATCGCTGCAGTGAGCAGCTTCCATCCGGGCCATGAGCCGGATCACATGCTAGACGGTGATCCCGCCACGTTCTGGCACACACGATTTCGGCCGGACCTTGCCAAGGAACCACACTTTGTCGTTTTGCAAATCCCAGCCGACAAGCCGATCGCCGGACTTGTCTACATTCCACGCACAAAACCGAACGGAAGAGTTCTCAGTTATGAGATCACGGTCTCAGGCGATGGCAAAACGTGGTCGAGTCCCGTGGCGAAAGGTAAGGTCCAAGCCAGTGCTACGGAGCAGCATTTTATCAAATTCACCAACCCGACGGACGCACTTTTTGTTAAACTCACTGTCACCAACGCAGTTTCTGCGGGCGGACAATCCATCGCGGCGATCGGTGAGTTGGATGTAGTGCTGTCCAATAAACCCTGATTTTCAACCTGTTAGTTTCATTTCATTCAAGCCCGTCTGGGGAGTAGGAAACCATGAACATGTCTACTGTATCGCCTCTGTTACCTGAGGTCACCGAGTTTCTTGCGAACAATGCGTTTCCCGGATTCGTCGGTGGTAAAAACTACCCCGCCGCAGCTGGTGACCTGATCGCGACTACCGATCCCGGTTCTGGAGAGAAAATTGCGGATATCCATGATCTGTCTGAAGCTGAAGTTCACCACGCGGTAGACATTGCTAACCAGGCGTTTCCTGCTTGGTCGGCACTTTCTCAAGCAGATCGTGGTGCCATACTTCTGCGCCTAGCTGATGCGGTCGAACAACGGAAACCGATCATAGCCCAGATTGAAGCACTTGAAGCTGGCAAGATCGCGGCACAGGCAGAGGGCGATGTTCAGAATTTCGTTGACACGCTGCGATATTTTGTCGAACTTGCAGAGGGTGTCGAGACACGTACTAAACTAGATATCGCTGATCATGACGCCTGGACTTATAAGCAGCCTTGGGGTGTCTGTGGATTTATCTTTCCCTGGAACTTCCCGTTCTTGTTGATCGGTTGGGGAATATCTCCGGCTTTGGCAGCAGGCAATACGGTCGTCATCAAACCAGCGGAAGACACCTCACTGTCCTCCATCTATCTCGCTCAACTGGCGTCTGAGGTGGGCGTTCCTGATGGTGTTATCAACGTCGTGACTGGACGGGGTGAGACCGCCGGGGCAGCGTTGGCCGAAAATTCTGACATTAAGCGGATGTCGTTCACCGGTTCACCAGAAGTCGGTCAATTGGTGGCGGCAGCTTGCGGACGTAATCTGGTCCCAGTCAAACTGGAACTGGGAGGCAAAGGGGCTGCCGTCGTCTTCGACGATGTGGATGTGGCAGACACCGCCGAGAAACTTGTCGGAGCAATCACCTTCCATACAGGACAAGTGTGTTGCGATGCGACTCGCTGGATGATCCACGACGATATTTACGATGAGTTTGTAGAACAGTGTAAGGAGCGTTTGGAGCAGGTTAGGATTGGGCATCCGCGTGATCCGGCCAGTCAAATGGGACCGGTCGTCAACGCTAAACAATGCGATCGCGTGCTGGGCTATCAGGAAAAGGGTCAGGCCGCGGGAGCCGAATGTTTGTTTGGTGGCGGACTCGCCACAGTCGAAGGATTTGCCGGGCACTATGTGAAACCTGCACTGCTGGCTGGATCGCTGGACAATGTGGCGGCCCGCGAAGAAATCTTCGGTCCGGTCGCATACCTGGCCAAATTCTCGACCGAAGAAGAAGCCATCGAGATGGCCAACGACACGAACTATGGCCTTGCCAACAGTGTCTGGACCAACGATGCAGATCGAGCCGCTAGGGTCGCTG
>CAZXJC010000478.1:0-3519 GCA_964640885.1 uncultured Pirellulaceae bacterium
GAGGCATATCAAATGTTCCATAAATCAGGGCAGCACCGGTCGCAACAACGACTGCCAGCGGGACCAGGTTCCGACCGTTCGGCTCCTTTGACATCCGACTAGTCAGTGCCAGAGTCCCCAGCATCAGGAAAGTGGCGATCCCAGCGCCAACCGCCGCCTCAGTATAGGCCACATCCTGAGCATCCAGGAGCATCATCCAACTGGCTCCGAGGAAACTGTAGATACCGGTCAACATAACTGCAGCCCATAAGTCTCGCATCCGCGCCACGGTAATTGCTGTGCCGAGCAACAACACCAGCAGAAAAACAACAATCACGTTGTAGACGATCACTTCACTCATGGTGCCGACGCCTCCTCTTCGTCTCCCACCAGCGGCTCCAGGCCGTCGGCCACGGCCGAGCGAGCAAGTGCGTGACAGCCCGTAGGACTAGTGATAAAGAGAAAGAACAAGACCATCAGCAGTTTGATCATGACCAGCCAGGGAGCGAATCCCAAGTCACTGTCGAGTCCAACCTTGATCGCTTGAAAAACCAGCCCCAGCATGATTAGGCCGGCACCCATCGTGTCAGTGATACCACCACCATGCAGCCGCGAGAAAAAGTCAGGGAAACGAAGCACTCCAATGCCGCCGATGATGACAAACAGCGAGCCGGTGATCAGGAAGACGGCACTGAGAATATCTAATCCAATCCCCATGGTCAGCCCTCCCCCTGCTCGACCTGGTCGTCGGCAAAATGCCCATACTTGGTAAACCGCAACACTGCCACGATGCCGATAAAATTCATCAGGGCATAGAGGAGTGCTAAGTCAAGAAAATCCGGACGGCTGGTCATAAAGCCAATCACTGAGATCAACAAGACCGTCTTAGTCCCGAACATATTGAGTGCCAGGATCCGATCGAAGACCGTCGGCCCCAGGCTGGCTCGGGCCAGTGCTAGTCCCATCGTGATTAGAATTGCCGTCATCGTGACCGCAAAAACAGGGAACATCAGGCACGCTCCTCGAGGGCTGTAACTCGCCGATTCATTTCACCCGAAGCATCTTCGGCCGCCGCTTCCTCGGTCAATGCGTGTACCACGATCTCGTTCCCCTCCACATCAACCGACACGGTCCCGGGAGTGAGGGTAATCGAGTTGGCGTAGATCACCCGTCCCAAATCACCCTGCTGGGTCGCCTTCACACGAATCACCTGTGGCCGAATCGGCAAGCTCGGGTTCAGAATCCGCCGTGCCACATCGAGATTAGCCTGGACAATCTCCTTGATCAGCCAAACAGCATAAAGAAACGGCTTGAGTCCCAACTGAATTGGTACACCCTCTTCATCAACAATGCCCATGCGGCCAGCAAGCAGAACGACCCCCAGGCAGGAAATCAGCCCGAAGGTCATGACCAAGGGCGTGTAATGCCCCGACCAGAGCAGCCAAATCGCAGCCAACACGATCCCCAACGCAATTGAGAAACGAAAGGGTCGCACAGTCTTGCTGCGAGGTTCTGGCCGGACTGTTTCAGACTCTGACAATGACATTGAAATCCACACAGTCGAAAAATTGATTGCAGCAAAACAACGAGCGAAACAGGCTCAATACCTCGAAAAATGATGATAACTCATGAGCCGTCAAAGTGTCGATACCACCTCTTCAAACGCCCTTTCCCGGGGTCATGTGAGCAACCCTTTTCTGGTAAATTCAAAGGTAGCACCAAGGATCGGTCCCGCTATTCTACTTCTCCTGAGCACGTGAGGCTTTTCACCATGAAAATGTTTTTTAGCACCCTGCTTGTCCTGCTAACCCTGGCCCCAGCCACCGCAGCAGAGCAAACGCCTAATTTCATCGTGATATTCGCCGATGACCAGGGCTACCAGGATCTCGGCTGCTTTGGATCTCCAAACATCAAGACCCCCAACATTGACCAGTTGGCGAAGCAGGGGATTCGCTTCACTGACTTCTATTCCGGCTATTGCGTCTGCAGTGCTTCACGAGCTTCCTTATTGACCGGTTGCTATCAGCCACGGATCAGCATGCGAGGTGTCCTGGGACCTCACGCCAAGACCGGCTTACACCCGGACGAAGTGACAATCGCCGACATGCTCAAGAAAAAGAACTATGCCACGGCAATGGTTGGCAAGTGGCACGTCGGTGACCAACCAGAAACCCTGCCGACCAGCCAGGGTTTTGACAGCTATTTTGGACTCGCTTACAGCAACGACATGGCTCGCAAGCGGGGCTGGGGAAACGGCCCAGCCGACCTCGACAAGATCTGGAGCCTCAAGAAGTGGGACATTTACAACAACGAGCTTTACCGCAACCAGAAAAGAATTGAGTCGCCCGTCAACCAGGTGACCCTGACCGATCGTTACACGGATGAGTGTTTGAAGTTTATCCGGGCCAATGCCAAGCGGCCTTTTTATCTGCACATGTGTCATGCGATGCCACACGTCCCCCTCTTTGTCAGTGACGAGCGATACAAAGCGGACCCGAAGACCGCTTACCGGTTGACGATCGAACACATGGATCATTCGGTCGGCCGAATTGTCAAGACGCTCGACGAGCTGGGACTTGCCGACAACACGGTGCTTGTTTACACCAGCGACAATGGTCCGTGGCTGAGCAAGAAGCATCACGGCGGGAGTGCCTTGCCGCTGCGGGCGGGCAAGACAACGACTTTCGAAGGGGGCATGCGTGTCCCTTGCGTGATGCGTTGGCCAGCCGGGATCAAGCCTGGCCAGGTGACCGGTAAGGTAGCGGCCACGATCGACATCCTGCCGACGTTTGCCAGCTTGGCAGGAATTACGCTTGATCCCTCGCGGCCGATTGACGGTCGAGATATTTCGGCGTTGCTCAAAGATCCGCAGGCTACTTCTCCGCATGCGGAGGAGGGTTATTACTACTATCGCAACAACAAGGTTGAGGCGGTGCGGGTTGGCGACTGGAAGCTTTCTTTTCGCGGCAAGAAGCCGGAGCTTTACAACCTCGGGAAGGATATCTCGGAGTCACAGAACGTCGCGGCAGCGAATGCCGACGTGGTGGCACAGATTCGCAAGATTTCGGCAGCCTACCATGCAAAGCTAATGAAGGAGCAGCGCCCCGCCTGGACAGCGCCGAAATAGTCCGCTGCCCTGTTTAAGCACGGCCTTCAACTAGACTCGAGCTGCGCTCGCAAGGCTTCGGCCTCCGACCATTGGGCCGATACCCCGTCGATCCTACTTGCCTGGTTAAGGCACTCTCTGCCCAGGATTAGATGGGCAAAGTCCAGTTGTTTTTGCACATTCGGTGCCTCCCCACGAACCCGCGCCGCTTCCGCCGAGAACCGTATTCTTTCGGCGCTGGTACCCGCCTGAGCCGCTTCTTGATCAGCATTTTCGACTTGTTTCCGAATCGCCGGCAATTTTTGCTGACTGGCCAGTATCATCTGTTGATTACGTTTCAATATGGCAGGCACTTCCTGACCGGCTGCTGACTGTCCGATTTCTAAGTAGAGGGCATCCAAACGAAATCTCACATCGCCGCCGTCGGAAAGACC
>CAZXJC010000479.1:0-2985 GCA_964640885.1 uncultured Pirellulaceae bacterium
ATGCACCGACTGCCAAGGAAGCGATTAGTAAACAAACCGAAGTGGCAACACAGTAAATCCCAAGTCGCCATTTCCTTATCGATCAGCCTGCTGGCATCAACACTGGGCAGCTCCTTTCAGACAGTCAGCGGCCAGGAGGCGGACAAGGAAAAATCTCCTACCGTCACGGCCACACCCCTCTCTTCCGAATCCACTCGCCGGCTGGATCAAACCACGACACGTGCCATCCAGTTCTTGCAAACCAAGGGCCAGTCGGCCGACGGTTCCTACAGCAAACAGGTCGGGCCTGGCGTAACCGCCTTGATTACTACAGCGCTACTCAAGCATGGCCGCCAGCCGTCGGAGCCCATGATTTCCAAGAGCCTCAAGTACTTGGAAGGATTTGTTCAACCTTCGGGTGGAATTCACCAAAAAGGGACTCTCTATCGCAATTACGAAACCTGTCTCTCGATTCTTTGTTTCTCAGAAGCTAATGCCGATGGACGTTACGACAAGACGTTAAAACGAGCAGAGGCGTTTCTGAAGGGAATCCAGTGGGACGAAGGAGAAGGGAAGAGCAAATCGGACCTGGGCTATGGAGGTGGTGGTTACGGGAAACACAAACGGCCCGATTTATCCAATACCAACTTCCTGGTCGAGGCATTACGGGCGACCGGCAATGACGAAGACAGCGAAGCCATTCAACGGGCGCTGGTCTTCATTTCGCGCTGTCAGAACTTAGAGAGTGAACACAATCGCAGTCCCTTCAGCAGCAAGAATCCGGATGGCGGTTTCTATTACACGGTCGCCGCAGGCGGGAGCAGCCAAGCAGGAGAAACTGCCAATGGTGGACTCCGCAGCTATGGTTCGATGACCTATGCCGGGTTGAAAAGTATGATTTATGCTGGCGTCAATCCGAACGACCCGCGTATTAAGGCAGCCGTCCAGTGGGTCCAAAAACATTACGACCTTTCCTCCAACCCGGGCCTGGGCAAAGCGGGACTGTACTATTACTACCACACGTTTGCGAAAGCGCTCCACGCCATTAACCAGCCACTCATTGAAGACACCAACGGCAAGAAACATGACTGGCGTGCTGAGTTGATTACCGAACTGGCGAATCGCCAGCAAACGGATGGTTCCTGGGTCAATGAAAATGACCGCTGGCTTGAAGGTGACCGCAATTTAGTGACCGGTTATGCCTTACTGGCCCTGGCTTACTGTCGCCCTGCGGTGAGCCGTTAATCTGCATTTTCCCCGGCTTCTGCATGCCCGCTGGAATTCGTCCTGAGGGGGGCCACTTCCACGGCAATTGGTGTTATAATCACGGCGCTAATATTGGCAACCGAACAGAAGAGGTCGCCAAGAGTCTAACAAGCCCACACCGACAACCGTTTCTGTCGACAAGGAGAATGTGATGACAGTTCAAGATCTCATTTTACGTCCTGGTTCGATCTCTGCTCTCAAGAGACAATCTTTGCTTTCGGTCTGCCTGGCGGCAATCTTGCTCGTGACTGCTCCAGCAAGTTGGGCGCAAGAGACCACGACCCTCTCCCAGTATGGTGACTGGGTAACCGCCGTTGCCTTTTCACCCGATGGAAACGTGCTAGCCAGTGCAGGTGGTGAAAGCCTCCAGTACCGACCTGGTTCCGTGAGATTATGGGATGTCAGTTCCGGTAAACAGTTGGCGGCCCTGGAAGGTCACAAAACAAACGTCTGGGCTATCGCCTTTAGTCCCGACGGCAAACGACTGGTCAGCAGCGGCTACGATGGAACGGTCATCATCTGGGACATCGCAGCTAAGAAAAGCGTCGCTACGCTGGAAAAGCATAAGAGTTGGTGCCGGGCAGTCAGTTTTGCACCGGATGGAGCTAACTTCGCAACAGCCGGAGAAGACGGAACGGTTGTCATCTGGTCTGCTGATGGAAAAGAAGTCAAAGAATTTAAAGCACACGAAGCATCGATCTACGCCGTTACTTTTTCGCCAGATGGCAAGTCACTGGCTACCGCCAGTTCCGATAAAACCGTCAAGTCCTGGAACTGGCAAGAGGGAAAGGAAACCGGCAAATTGAGCGGGCATACTGACGCTGTTTGGGCAATTGCTTTCTCGCCCGACGGAGCTACCATCGCGACGGCCAGTGCGGATCGCAGCTTGCGACTCTGGAAAGCGACTGGAGAAGCGATTGTTAGTGTCCATGCTGGCAAGAACTGGGTGACCGATGTTGCCTTTTCTGCTGATGGTGGATCGCTGGCAACGTCCAATCATGATCGCACGGTCCGTATCTGGAATGTGCAAAAGGTTGTCAACTCGGCCGCTTCTTTGAACGAGGCCAACGGGAAAGTTACCCAATCCAAGCAGGCGATCGTGGACGGCGAGAAGAAAATTGCCGAGATCAAGAAATCCAAAGACGCGCTTAGTACAAAAGTAGCCGCTGTCGATGCCCTCATCGCTGCCAAGAAGGAAGACCCCAAGGTTGCAGCAGCCCAAGAGGCCTTGGATAAAGACAAGGAAAACAAGGACCTGCAGAAAAAACTGGCCGATGCTAAGGCCGCCCAGAAAAAAGCGATGGACAATTCCAACGCCAAGATCAAGGCACTGGCAGGTGACAAGGAGTTTTCTGCTGTTTTGAAAACGCTGCAAGCTGCCTCGACCGAAGATGTTGAAAAGAAAAAGGCAGAAATCAGTGGGCCACTAGCCGATTTCGACAAGCAAACGAAAGCCAGCACGGATGCTAAGCAGGCCGCTGAAAAAACGCTTGCCGATTCCCGCGTCTTGATTCGTGAATTGTCACAAAAGCAGGCAGTCACGGTCGGCAGTTACAAGAGCAGTGTCTGGAGTGTCGCTTTTTCTCCCAATGGCAAACAATTGGCTACTGGTAGCCACCGAGCCAATTACGCCGAAGACAAAACGACGCTGAGGTTATACGAGATTGCTGGTAGCAAACGACTATTTCCTCCTCCAGTCGCCGAAAAACCAAAGTCTGGGGAATAAGCCGCAGAATCCGG
>CAZXJC010000480.1:0-5062 GCA_964640885.1 uncultured Pirellulaceae bacterium
CGTTTTGGCTTGAATCCACGAGCCGAAGTCCACGATCAGGCTGGCCGCCCACACCGACTGGCCGAAGGCAAACCGATCAAGCAAGTTTTCGGTTAAACCCCGGGGAAACTTACTTCGGAATCACAGCACGTGCTGCCCGATCACCGACTTCAAAGTAGCCGATCGCCGGACTGTCGTTACTCTCAGCACGAGTGATCATCCAGACCGCGCCAGGACGAGTCTGTTGACGGTAGTATTTGCCGGGAGCAATCAGGGCATAGCGTTTGCGGCTTCCCTCGCGATCCATCCAGTAAAGTGTCACGTCATGGTCTTTGCGGTTAATAAAGACCACGTCAAAAGGATTACCATCCGGCTTCGATGGTGGTGCTTTCTTACCGGCAGCCAGCAACTTCCACTTCAAAGCTGGCAATGATTCCACCTTTGGCTTTACCAACTCAGCAAATTGTTTAGGCGCCTCTGCTCGCAATCGTTCTAGCACGGACCGTTGTGCTTTCTCTGCCGCCAAGTTCTTCCATTCGTACGGGTCGGCCTTGATGTCATAGAGCTCTTCACCACCCCCGGCATAGCGGATGTAGCGCCAGTTCCCCTGGCTAAGCCCAAAGCTGCCTGGCTGGTGCAGGTGAGTCAGGGCAACATGAGGCCACTTGGCATCTGGATCCTTCAGTAGCGGCAGCAGGCTGGGTCCATCGTGTTGATCGCGGGCTGGTAGGGCACAAAGATCCAGCAGGGTGGGGGCCAGGCTGAGTAAACTCGTGGCTTGTTGGCAGAGTGCGGGGCGGGTTCCTGCTGGAAGCCCGGGAGTTCCTGCCGGCACCCGAATCATCAGAGGCACGCGTGAGCAGGCTCGCCAGGTAGTGAATTTTTGCCAGTGCTGTTTTTCACCAAGGTGCCAGCCGTGATCTGACCAGCGGACAACAATCGTATTATCCGCATGGGGCCCCTTGTCGAGGGCGTCGAGCACGCGGCCCAGCATCGTATCAGCAAAATAGATCGAGGCCAGGTACCCCTGCAGCGCCTGCTTCCACTGCTGGTGGGCACGAATGTGGGCAAAGTAACGGTTGGGTCCCAATCGTTTTCCTTCCGGCGGCAGATCATCAAGATCATCTTCCCGGTACCCGGGAGGTAGTTGGATTTTCTCCAGGGGGAAGGCATCAAAATATTTCTTCGGCACAAACCAGGGTTCATGCGGTCGGTAGATGCCACAGGCCAGGAAAAACGGCTTGTCATGCTTCTTCAGCAGCTCTCCCTCGACCCACTTGGCAACCAGGTAGTCGCCTCCGTACTGCTCGTCCGTCGCATCGAGGGGTCCCCAGTCAGTCTCACCGTATTGCCACGGTCCACCAACGGGCAAACTTACGGGTCGTTGCTTTGGGTAGAGCGTGCGAGGAAACGGGTTCTCGGTCTCCTTCGCCGGAAAGTACTGATCCCAGGAACGCGCATCAATGAAGTAGTGCAGCATCTTGCCGGACCCGGCAGACCAATAGCCGGCACGCGAAAATGTCTTGGGTAACAACTCGACGTTCGGCAGTACTTCACGCATCTTTTGATCATTCCGATAGATCCCGGACCGGTGAGGTGACATGCCGGTAAAGATGGCGGTTCGCGAGGGATTACAGGCCGGCGCGGAACAATGGGCATTGGTAAAGAGGACACCCGAAGCCGCCAGGCGATCAAGGTTGGGGGTCCGGGCCTGGGGGTGTCCGCCCAGGCAACCGATCCAGTCATTGAGGTCATCCATGGCGATGAAGAGAACGTTTGGTGGCGCAGCCTGCAACTGACTTGAGAAGAGAAGAATTAGTATTAGTGCAAGCAGGCGTTTCATGATTTTCGTTTTTCCAGAGATCACAGGGCAACAAAATTTTCACACCAATGTTCTATTTAAGCAAGCAGCATCTGCTAAAGTAATTGAGAATGACGTTTCTTTAATTGTCCCAAGCTCCTTGGACAACAATCAATGCAATCACAGGTCTCCCGACGACAATTCGGTCAACTGGTTGGTCTCGGGGCAGTCCACAGTGCATTGCCTGCCAGAGCCAGCAATTCCCCCAATGAGAAACTGAACATCGGCATGGTAGGTGTTGGCACCGGCTCGGTCGGTGGCATCATGAACCTGCCGGCCATGTCATCGCAAAACATCGTTGCCATGTGCGATGTGGATCACAAGTATGCTGGGCCCAACTTTGCGAAGTATCCCAAGGCAACTATCTACTCCGATTTCCGCAAGATGCTCGACAAGCAGAAAGAGATCAATGCGGTAGTCATTAGCACGCCCGATCATCTGCACGCCAGCATTGCCATTGCAGCAATGCGACAACAAAAACATGTTTACGTTGAAAAACCAATGGCGCAGACCATTTACGAAGCGCGGTTGATGGCCAAGGTGGCAGCAGAAACAAACGTCGTAACGCAGATGGGCAACCAGGGAACAGGCGATGCTAACTATCGAACTGCTGTAGAAATTGTTCGCAGTGGCGACTTAGGAGAAATACGCGAAGTGTTTGCCTGGACCAATCGGCCGACCTGGCCACAGGGAACCATTTCCATTCCTCGGGAAGGCATGCCTGTCCCCTCTTCCTTGCAATGGGACCTGTTCCTGGGACCAGCAGCTAAACGTGAGTACCACAAGGCCTATCATCCTTTTGTCTGGCGCGGCTGGTGGGATTTTGGAACCTGTGTGCTGGGCGACATGGCTTGTCATATTACCAACCTGGCCTACATGGGGCTGGATCTCGGCTACCCTGAAAAAATTGATGCCAAGTCAGAAAACAACTCCGCGCATACGGGACCCACGTCGGCCAGGATTCGTTATCATTTTCCTTCCCGGGGGGTTTTACCCCCGGTAACCATGACATGGTTGGAAGGCAAATGGCGACCTGATGAGAAGCTCTTCCTGGGAAGTGAAATTCCAACCAATGGACTGCTGATTGTCGGCAAAAAGGGACGGCTACTGACTGGCAATATGTACTGCACAAAGTTCACACTTTTGCCAACAGAGAAGTTCCGGGACTACCAGGCACCGGAACCTTACTTGCCGAGGGTCGGTGGACATCATCATGAATGGATTCAAGCCTGCAAAACAGGCTCTCGGACCACTTCGAACTTCCAGTACGCGGGCCGTTTTGTCGAGTCGCTACTGGCTGGTAACGTTGCTTTGCGTCTAGACAAGTCACTCGAATGGGACGGCCTGCATATGAAGGCCCGGAATTGTCCGGAGGCAGCTGCTTACATCAATCCGCCACGACGTAAAGGGTGGGAATTGTAGTCCTGGATTAGTTTCCAGTGACTGTAAACCACTGGCGTTTCAGGTATCTTTAAGGCTGCTAACTTACTGACCTTAAGGAGAGAACCTGATGACTCGCTGTTTCACACTGATGGCTCTGATCTCGTTGTTCACACTCAATGCACTGGCTGCGGACAAACCGCAAACAGCTCCAGCCGAACAGGACGGCATGCGGCGCATTTTCAACGGTAAAGACCTGACAGGGTGGGATGGTGATCCGCGGCTCTGGTCGGTCAAGGATGGCGCCATTCGGGGTGAAACCACGGCCGCGGTCCCTGCCAAAGGGAACACGTTTATCCTTTGGAAAGAGGGCAGCACCAAGGATTTTGAACTGCGGCTTTCCTTCCGCTGTAATGCCACCAACAACTCGGGTATCCAGTATCGTTCCAAGCATATCACGGATGGCAAGTTGCGAAACAAGTGGGTGGTTCGTGGTTACCAGCATGAAATTCGCAATCAGAACGTACTACCGAGTGTCTCGGGGTTCATTTACGACGAGGGCGGAACCGCTGGCCGCCGTGGACGAACTTGCCTGGTAGGTGAAAAAGCAACCTGGGGCAAAGATGGCAAAAAAGTAACTGAAACCCTCATCGACGCAGCTGGCTTCAAGAAACTGTTCAAGCTGGATGACTGGAATGACGTGGTCATCATCGCCAAGGGGAACCACATTCAGCACTACATGAACAACCGACTAATCTTGGACTTCCAAGACGGTCACGAGAAAGCGCTGCTAGACGGGATCCTGGCTTTCCAACTGCACGCCGGCAAACCGATGTGGGTGGAGTTCAAGGACGTCCGCATCCGGGACATCAAGTGATTTACTTGTCTGCTTCTTGAGGCCACTCGGACAAGGGAACACAGAAATAAACCTCTTCAGCCTTGTCATGCCTATAGACGCGTACTTGATCCCCGTGCTTGAGATCCTGATATCCGGCGGCTACTCGTCCACGAAGCCTAAAGTTGCCATAAACGTCATGGGTCACAGAAATACGCGCTGACACCTCGCCGGTCATGTGTTGACTAATCACTTTGCCAACGCAACCCTCAAAATCAACGGAAGTAGCATTCGGAGGGTGCCTGGTTATGCTGCCGAGCCAACTCGCGATCTGACCGGCAAGCAGCCAGCTAACTCCGGCGGACAAAAATACAGACAACGCTACTTCCACCGACAGTGACACAGAGACGATTTTCGGCAGTAGCCAGTTGAAGAAAAATCCCAACACACCGAAAGAGACAAGTAGTGCATTCAAAAAAAATATAGTGGGCACTTTAACCTTATCCGATTCCCCCTCTAAGCCAGCCTCCAGGCCCTCTCCCGCCAGCGCAAAGATCTGCAAAACCCACAAGCCTGCAAAAGCCATCAGGGAGATCAAGAACAATATGTTCTCAGGTGCAACCAGAAAACGAAAAAAATCTAACATATTTCCTCTTCAGACATGTCCTCCGATACGAAAAAAACCGCGAAGATAACCCTTTAATTTAAGACCATCATTCCATCAATATCTTCGCATTCACATTCACAACCATCCTGCCAGCGACTCCGCCTAATCCTGTGGAAGTGACCAGGCAGAGGCGGGAACACAGAAGCAGATATCTGAATTCTGGTCATGCTTGACCACGACAACTACTTCTCCGTTGGCAACCGCTTCGTGACCTTCTATAAGTTTACCGCGGAGCGTATAGTTGCCAGCCTTACGATCGGTAACCGAAATACGGCCCATTCCTTGAGTCGTCATGTTTTCACTGATCACCTTAGCGAAGCATCCGTTGAGATTCGTACCG
>CAZXJC010000481.1:0-7615 GCA_964640885.1 uncultured Pirellulaceae bacterium
GCCCTTCAACTACCTACCGGCAACACTGCTGCCACCGCGCCCCCCGCGAACACCTCCCCAATTCCGCCTTATCCGGCGATTCAACAACAGCCGATTGCCATTGGCCAGGGTCCTGTCGAGTTGCATTACCCCGGCCAAGATCACTCCGGGACTTACGGGTCATCGCCCTGGCCGCGGACCCGCTCAGCTCAGCAAAACAACTTCGGGGCCTTGGCACCGCTGCCGACGCTTCGCAGCTCTCTCCCCTTAATTCACGTCTCCGACCAGGGCCACGACCCTCTCCTGAAGGCTAAAGCGGCGGCGACGGGAGTGTTTGCCACGGTCGACTACCTTTACTGGCAATTGCGTCGGCGCGACCTGGACTATGCTATCACGAGTCAACCGGGCGCCATGGTCTTCAGCGATGGCGAAATCCATGAACTGGAGCATCCAAGCGAGCCGGGCGTTCGCACCGTAATGGGCTACGAATTTGCAACTGGATGGCAGATTGGCATTGGGTATATGAATTACGACTCGACATCGAGTGGCACGGCTGAAGACGGCGCGGGGACCCTTTTTGCGACTCGCAGTCATCCCGACATTAACCGCCGCGCGGGTATCGCCACTGCAGATGCGAGCTTTGACATGCGCGTGCTTGACTTAGAAGTTCGAAACAGTGTTGAGCTGGGTGAACGGGCGACGATGGCACTTTTTGGAAGCTTCCGCTGGGCCGACATTGATCAGGCATTTCATGTGTTCTACGACGAGATTGAATTTCCCATCGGTGGAGACGTTACAAGCCTGCTTCAGACCCAAGCCTTTGGTGTGCGCATCGGCGCTGATGGCAAATGGTCGTTAACACCTCACCTCTACCTGGTCGGCACCGCCGAAACATCAATCCTCTTTAGTGACAATGCACTGAGTCTCACTGAAACCGAGGGAACCACGACCATCCTGAACTTGGCCGACAGCTACGAGCAAGCGCTGCCGGTTTTAGGAACCCGAGTTGGCGGTGGCTACAGCGGCAAATCCCTGAGTGTGGAAGCGGGCTATGAGATGCAAGCCTGGTTTGATCTTGGTGACCGCATGAGCTTTCTGGACGATCAGCACCTTGGCGTCTTCGCGCATTCGAATCATAACGTGCTGATGGATGGCTTTTACCTTCGGCTTGGTTGGAATCGATAGCCTTTCCGCTGAGCCAGCGTTGTTGCTCGGCGACTGCCCCAAGGGCTATACTGTGAAGGTCACCCATCAGGCCTCAACTCGCAGGAGCTGTCATGTCACGCACCCGTTTTAACCGCCGGAGTTTCCTCGCAAGATTTGCTGCCGCTGCCGGGACACCCGCCTTGCTTGGGGCCACTCATGCAGGCTTGTTGGCTGCCCCCGAAAAACCACGGGAAATTACATCGCGCCTCGGTGTCGGCGCCATCGGCCTTCGTTACCAGGGATCAGTCATCGCACACAAGGCGCAGCTCTACGGAGACATCGTAGCGCTCTCTGATGTCGATCAGCATGTGCGAGAGCAAGGAAGGGCGGCCTTTGGAAGCACGCCTCGAATCTTTGAAGACTACCGGGATATGATTAAGCGGCCTGACGTCGACGTCGTGCTGATTGGGGCGCCCGACCACTGGCACACCAAGATGATCATTGACGCCTGCCGTGCTGGCAAGGACGTGTACTGCGAAAAACCGCTCACCTTAACGATCGATGAGGGGAAGTTGCTCAATAAAGTAGTCAAGGAGACAGGGCGGGTTGTGCAAGTCGGCTCGTGGCAGCGAAGCGACAGTCGCTTCCGCCTGGCCGTTGAAATGGTCCGCAATGGCCGGATTGGTAAACTTCAAAAAGTCGACGTTGTGCTTGGCAAGAACAAGCTTGGTGGCCCTTTCGAAAAACGTCCGATACCAAAACATTTCAACTGGAACCTGTGGCAAGGACAGACGGTCGCCAATCCCTACATTCCCGAGCGCTCGCACTACACGTTCCGGTGGTGGTACGAATACTCGGGCGGGCAGATGACCGACTGGGGCGCACATCACCTTGACATCGCCCAGTGGGCAATCGCCTCGCACCCTGTGGAAATCAACGCCACTGCGAAGTACCCCGCGGTTAAAGATGGTTTCAATGTGGCAATCGATTTCCACGCGACCTACCGCTATGCAAATGATGTAGTGATGACGGTTGCAGACAATGGCCGCAACGGAATCATGTTCACGGGAACCGAGGGCCGCATCTTCGTTAACCGCGGTGTTGTTCAAGGAAAACCGGTTGAAGAACTGGAAAGTTCCCCATTAAAGCGGCAGGACTTCAACGTCTACGATTTTGACAACCGCACGCGGCCTGAGCGAGCCGGAAAACTGGACGCCATCATTAACCACATGGGAAATTTCTTTGATTGCATCCAGTCGCGACGAAAACCGATCTCCGATGTCGAAAGCCAGCACCGCAGTGTTAGTACCTGCCATCTCGGCAACATTGCCATGAAGGTCGGGCGCCCTGTCAAATGGGACCCGGTAAAAGAAATCTTTCCTGGAGACGCAGCGGCCAACGCCTTACTGTCCCGTCCGCAACGGAGCGGGTTTGAAGTGGTGTAGCCATCGCGACTCCCGACATAACTGAACAACTACAAAAGGCTCACCATGCACCAGCAGACTCGCCGCACTTTCTTGGCGGCCGGCGTCGCATCCATGACGCTACCCGCAGTCGCGAAATCCGCACCGAAAAAGTTCTCGCCACGTTACATCATTGGCTCGAGCATGTACGGCTACAAACCCCTGGCGGAGATTCTACCGGAGTGCGCTAAGGCTGGAGCCACCGCGATCGACATCTGGCCGAAATCGCACGGCAACCAGCGTGAACAATTAGAGAAAATGGGCGAGGCCAAATTCAAAGCACTCCTCGCGAATCACAAGACGACGCTCGGGTGCATCACACAATACAAGCTTGGGCCTTTCGGGATACGAGAGGAGATGCGACTAGCCCAACGGCTCGGTTGCACGACGATTGTCTGTGGTGCCCGCGGCCCGCATAGCCTCAAGGGGACCGAACTGAAGGCGGCTGTAAAGACTTTCATCGAGCAGATGAAACCTCACCTGGCAGTTGCCGAGGAGACAGGCGTCACGATCGCGATTGAGAACCACGCGCGTAGTCTTATCGAATCGCCGGACTCCATGAAGTACTTAAAGGAACTCCGCCCGTCAAGGCACCTGTCGATTGGCTTGGCACCATACCATCTGCCGCAAGACGAAGCTCTCATCTCCAAGCTGATCGTGGACCTTAAGGGTTGCATTGAGATGTTTTATGCCTGGCAACACGGCAATGGGTGTCACATGAAACAGCCCAAGGAAACCGAACTGCTGCAGATGCCCGGTCGTGGCAAACTTGATTTCCGGCCGCTTTTCGCAGCTCTAAAAAAGATCCAATACAATCGCTGGACAGAAATCTTCATGCACCCGTTTCCGCGCGGAATTCCCATCCTGGACACGGTTCCAGAGGTTACCCAAGAGATCAACCGGGCAAGGACCTATATCGACCACTGCTTGGGTGCTCGCTAACACACCTTAGCGAAGAATATCTTCGACCACCGTCGCTCCGGTCAGCGTTGGGTCGGTTAGGGTCTCGTCCCGCCCCTGGTGATTATAAGTCAGAGTTTCGTGATCAATTCCCAACTGATGTAGAATCGTAGCGTGGAGATCAGGAACGCTGACTCGATTAGTAGCCGCTGCATATCCAATCTCATCCGTTTCACCATACGTAAAGCCCGGACGCATCCCGCCACCAGCCATAAATAACGAGAAGGCGTTGCGGTTATGGTCTCTTCCGGTGCCGTTCTGCGAAACGGGCAAGCGGCCAAACTCGCCGGACCAGATTACTAGCGTCTGGTCCAAAAGCCCCCGGCGTTTCAGGTCGGTGATCAATCCCGCCGCCGGCAAATCAGTTGCCTGGCAAATATCCGGAAGTGCGCTTTGCGTATTACTGTGAGTGTCCCACGGCTGTGTTGGCTTGGGGTGTATTTGCACGAAACGGACCCCCGACTCAACAAGTTTCCTTGCCAGCAGGCATCGAAGCCCGTATTTCTGCGTCTTAGCTTCGTCAAGGCCATAAAGGGCTCGCGTTTCCTTGGTTTCGGTGGCTACGTCCAAAACATCGCTGGCGGCGAGCTGCATGCGGGCGGCTAGTTCGTAATTTTGAATTCGGCTCTCAAGTTCCGTGTTCCCCTGGTAGCGTTCCAAGTGTCGACGGTTCAACTTCCCAATTAGCGAGAGCTTCTGGGCTTGGATCGCAGGTGTGACCTGCTTACCCGGAGAAAGGTCAAGGACAGCATCCCCCTGGCTGCTAAACTCTGTGCCGCCGTAAAGGGCTGGCAGCCAACCAGAGGACCAGGTTAGTGTTCCGCTGGTATTGTAGCCAGCAGAATCGCGCAAGACGACATACGCCGGCAAGTTTTCGTTCGACGTGCCCAGTCCATAGCTAACCCAGGACCCGAACGACGGCCGTCCCTGAAAAACGCGTCCGGTCATAAACATCACCAGCCCCTCGGTGTGGTTATTATGTTCCGTATACATTGACCGAACGAGACACAGTTCGTCCGCGACACTGCCGATGTTAGGGATCACGTCCGACAGCTCCATTCCGCAGTGGCCGTATCGCCGAAAACGGAAGGGACTGCCAAGAAGCTGATTCTTTTCGCTCCCCGGCTGGAACGTTTCAATCTTAACGTCGTGGGTTTTTCCGCTCAGCTTTTGCAGCTTCGGCTTGCGGTCGAACATGTCCATCTGACTAGGTCCACCGTTTTGCATCATCAGGATTACCGATTTCACCCGTTCCGGTAGCGGAGGCCGTCGGGCCGCAAGGCCAAGAACGCCGTCGGCACTTCTAGCGCGACCGTCTTGAAGGAGCAAACTAGCAGCGATTGAGCCAAGGCCCATTCCGCTCCGCTGAAGAAACATTCGTCTCGAGAGTGGCAATCTTCGGGGCTGGCTTTGAGAATAGTCGAACATGCGTGTAGGGTACGCTCCTAGTGGATATAAAGGAACTCGTTTGTGTTGAGGAGCGCGTGGCAGAGTTGCGCCAATTTCTGCTTAAGGCCTGGTGTCTGTTTAAGTCCCGGTTCGGCAGCGAGGAATTGGGTGCCCCATTTTAGTTCGGCTGGCTCCGGTTCGCGGCAGAGCGCCAGCTGGAAGGCCCGTCGGACTAACGCTGTTGATTCATTGGAAGAGGCGGTTCGCAAAACGCGTTCGGAAAAATGGTCTGCCTGCGCAAGTGAGAATTTACTATTAAGCATGACCAGTGTTTGCGCAACCCCTGCCGAGGAGTTGCGTCGCGTGCAATTGTGAGCCAGGACTGGTTGATCAAAGACATTCAGTTGTGTGAGGTGGTAGTTTCGACGAGCAAGGATGTAGACGCTGTGGCGGTGTTCGTCCTCGGGTACCCGTAGCTTTTTCTTGTCGATACTGACATAACCGTTCGGTTCTGGCAGGAGTTCCACCGGTGGCCCGCCCGGGCGCGAATTGAGCTTTCCGCTCACTGCCAAGGTCCGATCCCGTATAGCGCCAGACTCGAGTCGACGCAACGGCATCTTCCAGAGCAGCCGGTTGTTGGGGTCCAGTCGCTTGGAAAGCTCAAGGTTGCCTACATCTGCTGCCATGCTGCTCTGGCGGTAAGCCCTCGATGATACAATCGTCTTGTGAAGACGTTTTACATCCCACCCGTTTTCAATAAAATCACGAGCCAGCCAGTCGAGCAGCGATTGGTTCGCAGGCAGCTCCCCCGAACGGCCGAAGTTATCAGGCGTGCTAACCAGCCCAACGCCAAAGTACCGTTGCCAGACGCGATTAACGTAGACACGAGCAGTCAGCGGATTAGCCTCATTAGTCAACCAGCGGGCCAGGGCGGTTCGACGTCCGCTGGAGGTAGCTTTTTCCTCACGCCTTGCAATTGCAGCCGGATCGGCCGGCGAACGCATCACCCGCGGAAACCCAGCTTGGACTGCAACGCCCGGTTTGTCATACGCACCCTCTTCGAACAGGTAAAAAGGCTCGACAGGAGAATGCTCCCAGAGCGCCTGGATGCGATAATAGCTGCCCAGTTTCCGCTGCCGGTTCGCCACGACCTCGTGCCGTGCGAGAAGGCTTACCTTTTCTTCGGCGGTGGCAAATTGCTGATAATCGCTAACCACCAGGAGAGAGCCAAGTTTTTGTACAAGATAGCGCTGAACCTCATTCCGTTTCTCCTGTGGAAGCGCGGCGGCTTGTTTTAGATCCTTCTGCACTTCGGGTGGCAGATCTTTTAGGCGAGCCGCCACGACCCTCGCGCCGATGGCGCCCTGTATACCTTGGATCGCCTTCCGGGCGGCAGCGATCTCACCCTGAAGCCGCTTGTTGTCCTTGTCGATCCGCATGCGTTCCGCCGCCGGCTCGCTCCACAAGTGGCGGGTGCCGGGATGCTTCCAGTTTCGCGGATTAATCGCCGGCTCGAAAATGGAAACCAGTCGGTAATAATCCGCCTGGCTAAGCGGATCGAACTTGTGCGAATGGCACTGGGCACAGTGAATTGTAACCCCCATCAATGAACTAGCGACCATCTGAACAGTATCTAGGAGGACACGATTTCGAATGTCGGGGGTGTTAAGCTCTTTTTCACCACTGGTATCGGCAGCCTGCCGGAGAAATCCAGTTGCAATCAATTGGCGCCGGGTCTGGGCGCTGTAGGTTTTCGCCTTTCTCCAGTCGGAAATTTCATCGCCAGCCAATTGTTCGAGGACGAACTGATCATAGGGCATGTTGTTATTAAGCGCATCGATAACATAGTCGCGGTACCTCCACTTCCCATCATGAAGCTTGATTATCGCGCCATCATTATCCGAGCCCGTAACATCGCTGTAGCCTGCTGCGTCGAGCCAATATTGGCCCCAGTGACGCCCAAAGCCAACGTCTGCAAGGAGAGTACCGACTTTTCGCTGATAGCGATCCGGCCGCGTGTCTCCCAGATATTCCTTGATGGCGGTGGGGCGCGGCGGCAGCCCCGTAAGGTCTAAATAAAGTCGTGTCAGCAGGGTCCGGGCAGTTGCCTCTCGGGCGTAAGCTAACCCCTTCTGCTCAAGAGCGCTTACTAAAAATCGGGCTAGCGGCGGCATTTCCGCGCCCTCCCCACTCACAGCTGGCAGTGCGGGGAGGCGAGGTGAAACAAAGGCCCACCAGTTGCGGTCCTCGTCCGAAAGTTGTGGATCCTCGCTCTGATCCAATGGACGCGGGGTCCATTCGCTGCGCGCGCCTTGTTCGATCCAGGTTCGAATGAGCTGTTGTTGCAATGGGTTGGTCTGGATCGGCGCATAGACCACGTTCTCTTCCGTAGTTTTAGCTGGCGGCATCAGGCCTTTGGTCAGTTTCTGGTAGATCAGGCTGGCCTCCGGCTTTCCCGGCACAAGAGCCGGCCCGCTCTTTCCTCCCGCCAGAATTAGATCGGCCCGACGCAAATCCAGGCCTCCCGCCAATCCGCCACCTCCATGGCATTTCCAGCAGTAGCCTTTAAGGATTGGAGCCACATCTTTCTCGAACCAGATTCCTGGCTCAGCGGCGGTTCCCGGGACACAAGCTGCCAGGGCAAGCACGCCGCACATTACTATCGACCGCATTTTTGA
>CAZXJC010000482.1:0-2929 GCA_964640885.1 uncultured Pirellulaceae bacterium
CCTGTTGTTTCGGTGGCGAATTAAGTTCTACAACCGGCGCAAGCAAATCTCCATTCTGTTGATTCGGTACCGAAGATTCCGGCTTCGATGATTCTTGCTGGCAACCACTCAAGAGAGTTGTTAAGACCACGCATGCTAGCATTCTAAAGCTCGTTTTCATGAACCCACCATTTGCGACAAGAAAGATTTCCCAGGGATATCTAAGTGAATTGCCTCCCGGCAAAATGTTCGATCGATCAATAGAGCGACCCTTTTACGGCAAACACGGCGGGAAGTGTCGCAGGAAGAGAATGGCGGGTCAAGATGAAATCAATCGACAGCAAGCGCGGCTCACTAGAGTGATTTCAAGTAGGCGATCAAGTCGGCCAGTTGCTGTTCACTCAGCTTACCGGAACCACCAACGTCTTGAGGAGCATGATATTCAGTGAGAACTTGTTGCAAGGACTTCGCGCGTCCGTGATGCAATAATCGCACTTTACGATACACACCTGAGAGGGTTGGAGTATTAAAGCCCTGGTATTTATCCTTTTCTTCCCCGAGTCCGAGATCGTGAATCTGACCATCGGTAAAATGGGGCCCTTTATGGCAGCTAGCACAACCGGCCTGAGAGCTCTGAAAAACAGTCTGGCCCCGCTTGGCAGCCGGGCTCAGGCCACCATCGGCCTGGCGATAGGGATTCGGGGCTGGTGTTAGCGTCTTCACGTAGGAGAGCAGGTCACTAACATCCTGTTCGGTTGGTTCTTTGCCAAGCATCGTGGAGGTAATGCTTTTCCGCATGGCTGCCGGTAAATCTTTTTGCCAGCCGTGCCAGGTCCAGGGGGCCGTTTCTTCGATGGAATAGAGGGGCAGAACGGTTTTAAACGTGAAAGCGGTCCCGTCATTAAAAGTATCCATGCGTTCCGAGTTGATACCACCTTCATAGTGACATGAATGGCAACTGTACCATTGGTCGAGGCTCCGCTGCGCATCGTGAAAGATAACTTCTCCTCGTCGCACGGCCGTTAACGCTGGCATTTTTCCCAACTCGATCTGCCCAACCAGTTGTCGTTTATCCAAGTCGACGATTTGAATCGAGTTCAGCAGGTAATTTGTGACATAAACAATTTGATCCTGGGAACCAAATTGCATTCCCATCGGTCGTCCACCGACGGGTATCCGGTAGAACCGATTTCGATCTCTTTGCAATTCAGGAACCAGGTGATCCGTATCTCCATATTCCTGGAAAGGAAGATCCGGTTGACGGTAAACGAGCAATTCATGGCTGCCCGAGGCGGCCAGCACGATACGATCTTCCTGGGGACTGAGTGCCAACCCATGGGGATCACCAACAGCTTCTCCACGAACATCCAGAGAGAAGGCTTCCCGCCGGCCAGGCTTATCAAGACGGACGCGTCCCAGTCGGCTCGCCAATACCCAGCCACGCTGAATATTAGTTTTTGTAATCGGATTATGATGATAGAACATCCAGGGAAAGTAAGCGTACTGGCCATCCTTAGAGACTTGCATATGGCCCACGTTAATCGCCACGAAACGCTGCAATGAGATCATTTTCCTGGTAACCGTATCGACAACCGAGACACCGCCATCTCCACTGGCACCGACGGCCAGGCGTTTGCCATCCGGCGACAGCCCCAAGTACCTGGGCCAGCGACCCACATCAATCCGTTCCACTAGTTTCCCTTGTTGCAGATCGATCACGCCAACCTGGTTAGCCGCATAAAGAGCGACGTAGGCCCGTTTATTGTCGGGGCTGACTGCCACATCATGGGGTTGCCAGCCCGTCTGGATGACAGTCACGGGGACCAGTTTTTTCTCCTTAACTTCCAGCACATGCAGATCCCCGGAATAACTACAGCCAACATAGACCCGGCGCCCCAGCGGACCGAGGGTTACACCAACCGGGTGTTCCCCAACGCGCACTTCATCCCACACGACTCCCTCGCGAAGTCCTACCAGGCTCACTGAATGCGACGACTGGTTGGCCGTAACGGCCCAAGACTCGCTGGTATTGATAGCCAGATCAACCGGCGACCGATGCCCAGAAATCGCAACGGAAACTTGCTGCGCAACTGCTGGTTCAGCAACCAGCACCAGGCAGCAGAGAAGCCAGCAGCAGAGTGAACTACTATAAATCCCGCGCATCGGAACTCCCTTTTTAGAGTAATACAGCCTGCCCTTGTCGGGCTGACCACTATTCTTCATCATCACGCAACTTAGCCAGCACGCTGTAATCTTCCAGCGTACTGGTATCACCAACCGTCTCCACCCCGGAAGCAATATCTCGCAATAAGCGACGCATGATTTTGCCGCTGCGAGTTTTCGGTACGGCACCGGTAAAACGAATATCATCCGGTTGTGCCAGGGCACCGATTTCTTTTCGCACGTGCTGCCTCAATTCATTACGCAACTCATCACTTGGCTCCGCGTTCAAGAGAGTCACAAAAACAGCAATTGCCTGCCCCTTGATCTCATCGGGCCTGCCAACGGCTGCCGCTTCGGCGACGTTGGGATGACTGACCAGGGCACTCTCCACTTCGATCGTACTGAGACGATGCCCAGAGACGTTAATCACATCGTCAATACGTCCCATGATCCAGTAGTAACCATCCTTGTCGACCCTCGCATTGTCACCGGCCAGGTAGTTGTTAGGGACTTTTTCCCAATACTGTTCCCGGTATCGTTCATCGTCACCCCAAATTCCCCGCAGCATGCCGGGCCAAGGGTGAGTCATAACCAGCCAACCTCCCTGGTTCTCTCCCACCGGTTCTCCCTGTTCATCGACAATGGCCGGCAAGATCCCCGGCAGGGGTTTCGTGCAACTGCCCGGCTTGGTTGCTATGGCGCCCGGCAAAGGAGACATCATGATGCCACCCGTCTCCGTCTGCCACCAGGTATCAACAATCGGACAACGTTCTCCACCAACCACTTC
>CAZXJC010000483.1:0-6440 GCA_964640885.1 uncultured Pirellulaceae bacterium
GGGGCGGCCATTAATCCACCCAGGACAACCTTGATCATAGTACCAATGGGATTCTCTGATTTCTGCCTGGAACGACGTGAGCTACGAATCGCAGTCGATGCCCCACTATCACCCCCTCCGGAATCAGCAAAAGCAAACGTACTTTCCTGATCGCTAACGTCGGCCTTTACCTCCGCAGGGCTTTCTTCTGCTGGCACGTCATCTGTTTTGGTCTCTTCTTCTACGTCGTCCAGGATTCCTATCGTGGATGCCGTATCGGCTACAGGCGCCGCAGGCGTCGCAGGCGTCGCGACCAAATCTTCTTCTGGAGGGTCCAGTAAAATCAGTCGCGGTGGCAAAGCTTGTAACACTTCACTCAGCAGAAACTCGTCGCGGCAAAGAGGGCAAGCAACATTGGAATTCTCCCTTGCACCCTCGGGCACCGTTATCTTGTCCTGCCACCTGGGACAATTTGCAACCATCATGATCAACTCTCCAAATCAGCTTGACCAGGCACGTGAGATTCATCCCAAACCCTAGCCTCTGTTCCAGTATTTAGTGACCGAAGGGCCACTAGATTCAGCATAACACCGCATTTGAGCTGATAAAAGCAAAATAATGTGTCGCGAGGACCGGATTCCAGCCAAAGCAACTCGACTGGGCCCGCTTAACCGCCATCATCGTTTCAGCCAATTCCATAAAGAGGATCCAATTTTCCTCGTAAGTAAGTCAGCAGGGGCTTATGCGAGAGCGGCTCCCCAGTCACCTCTTCCACCAACTCACGTGCCTGGTAACACTGGCCCGGCTGATGAATATTTTCTTGCAACCAGTCTTTTAGCGGCCCGAATTGCCCTTCCCGAATCAGGCCATCCAGGTCGCCAAGCTCTTCTTCCGCCTGGGCAAAAAACTGGGCGCCGTAGAGATTGCCCAGCGAATAGGTTGGAAAATAACCAATCAGGCCTGCACTCCAATGAATATCCTGCAAGACACCATCCGCATCGTCAGGAGGCTCAATACCGAGAAACTCCTGGTACTTTTCTCGCCAGGCTGAGGGCAAGTCGGGAACTTCCAGGTCTCCCTGGATCAGTGCCTGCTCCAATTCAAAACGGATGATAATATGTAAATTGTACGTCGCTTCATCTGCTTCCACTCGAATCAACGAAGGTCTCACTTCGTTGATAGCAAAGTAAAACTGGTCGAGGGTCACATCTCCCAGCGCGGCGCCAAAAGACTGCTGTAACGTTGGAAACATGTATTGCCAAAACGCTCGGCCACGACCGACCTGGTTTTCCCAAAGCCGCGATTGTGACTCGTGGATCCCCAACGAAATAAATTCCCCGGGTGGCAATCCGTAAAAATCAGTTCGCAGTCCCTGGTCATAGATTCCGTGACCCGACTCGTGCAGAATGCCAAAAAACGCCATCGGAAAAAAGTTCTCGTCGTAACGGGTCGTGATTCGACAATCAAATGGCCCCATCCCGGAACAGAACGGATGGTGGGTAACGTCTAAGCGACCACGCTGAAAATCAAAGCCGATCTCTGCAGCAATCTGCTTGCCCAATGCTTCTTGTTGAGCAACCGGGTAGTCCCGGGAAAGAATCTCGACCTCCGGTTGACTGCTGCTTTCAGCAATCGCAGCCACCAGCGGGACCAGGTCCTCCCGCAGGGAGGAGAGGACACGGGCCACGTTGGCCGTGGTCTCACCCGGCTCGTAATCATCCAACAGGGCATCGTAGGGGGAATCCTGGTAACCAATCGCTTCAGCCTGCTGCCGTTTCAAGTCAATAATCGTTGTCAGCACGGGAACAAAACTGGCAAAATCATCAGCCTGCCGAGCCTGCACCCAGGCCTGCTGTCCCAACACTGTGGCGCGTGCCATTTCTTCAACGAGCGATTGCGGAAGCTTGACTCGCTTCTGGTAGTCTCGCCTGAGTTGACGAATGACGGTGGCCGTTTCACCGTGACTATCTTCCACCAGGTCCGAATCTTCACAAATGTCCAGCCATTCCCCCAGTTGAGGCGTCGTCCGTCGCTGGTGACTGGTGGCGGCCAGCCAGGTCAGTTGTTCGGCACGATAGTCACCCGCCTGGGGCGGCATGTAGGTCCGTTCGTCCCAACCCAAAACTGCTTGAATCGACTCCACCATGGCAGTTTCACGAACATGAGTACAGAGCTGCTGATAAGTCTGCTGAACGTCAGCCATTTTCATGATTCTCCAGAAAGTAAATCTCTTCTGTTCAAATCGCCAGGCAACGATACCGGTAGCGAACACCTGCTGCAAATAATAGCAGGGTGTCAGAAAAGCAAAAGAACCTCTCCGCCGAAACTGTAACCAGCAGAGAAACTAAGAATGCCTGGTTTACTGGTAGCCCAGGCTGCGTTCCACTTCTCGCCCCTTGTGGTGAAGACCCGTTCCCTGGTCCAGTTCATTTGTCGACCGGTAACTCGCTCCCCAGTTCGCGTCACGGTCACGAAATCCGGACCCCGTTTGCTCTGGCAAAGTACTGCAACCGGGCAGGCAGCTAATCGTTACCAGGCTGACAGCAGCCAGTAGCAGTAACGACCAAAACGATCGGGCACAACGGATCATGTCGGATTGCCTTAAAGTGGCCAGGCGGATCATGCCAGTCCCTCACTGAAACCAGCGGGGCAAACTGTCGCAAAATCCGCCACTGCTGTCCAGACGAGTTCTAACACCTCTCCGGCTACCAGCCAAAACGTTCGCGAACCAGATCAAACCCGATCACGAAAATAGCCGCATCAACCAGCAGGTGACTGAGCCAGGGGCCCAGCAGAGAGCCACTAAGGTGATAAATCAAGGCCCAGGCAACACCGCCAATGGCAATTCCAATGGAAAACAGGTAAGTCACTGGTGATGTCCAACCAAAGAACGTCGCCAGCAAAATGACGTGGTGCGCCATGAAACCAAGACTCGAGATAACAACTGCATTACTCAACGGGACCTTCCGTGTTAGATAATCGAACACAAACCACCGCCAGTAATATTCTTCCAGGAAAGAGTGCGCCAGCGAATAAAAGAGCCCTAGCAGGAAGAATTGCCAGGCCGCCGTAAAACCCCAGCCAGCCACCTTCTCGTAAATCTTCTCGGTAGGCTGTTCGAAGAAACCAGCCGGTTTCAGCCACCAGTAAAACAGCCCCAACATCAGCGCCACTACGAAAATACCAAATCCCAGGCCCAACCAGACACCATTAGCGGTCGACCTGGAAAGCGTTATACGCTGCTGGAGTATGAGCAGCACATACAGGACTGGAAAGACAAATTGCAGGGTCTTACCAACAGAATAAGTCGCCAATTGAAACTTGGCCGGCCAACCATGCATCCAGACAAAATAAGCAAACGTTACCAGCGTCGGAAAAATCCAGGCGAACGTTAAGGCCGCCATCGACGCTTCTCGCTGAGCCTGCATAGGTAATTACTTTCTTCTCAAGTCATCATCGACCGCAATTTTGAAACATGCTCAACGATTGATTAACGTTCTCAGTCACTGCAGCCTCCAGCGTGCCTGGCGCAACACGGCCCGCGGCGAGGACTTCAGACGCTCGTACCAAACCGTCACCAAGGAACCGTCTGCCAGTTCCACGCTGCTGGGATAGCCCAGGTCATGTCCCAGGCCGTCGGTCGAAAGAGAGATCGGCGCCGACCAACTGCGGCCTTCATCTTCGCTGATCCGAACCTGGTTTCCAAAGGGCGGCCGGCGGTAGCCATAAGACATTAGCAGCCGACCGTCACGCAAACGCAACAAGTGCGAAGGTAATCCCCAAACACCAATCGAATGAGGAACTGACCAGCTGCGACCACCATCTTCCGATTCAGACTGCAGGGTCTCACCCGCATGCGCTGTATTATGATTTCGAATGTGGGCAATCAGCCGACCTTTTTCCGTCTCAACCGCATGCAACTCGTGGTACTTACGGTGCGAATCGCCTTCCCGGGGCTGAATCTCAGCCAACCACTTCCAACTAACTCCATCATCCGCAGAAACACAAACGCCGACCTTCGCTGCCTCGGTCCAGAGCCCCTTACCAGCGTAAAGCAACCTGCCATCCGCCAGCTGAATAGGACCGTGCGGACTATTGACCAGGCACCGATAACGACCTGACCAGGTCAATCCGCCATCGGTAGAACGTGTCATCCAGACACCCAGCGCCTGCTGACGCTGCTGATCATCCAGACGCCCATGCGCCGCCTCCCAGCGAGCAAGGCGGGAAGCTTCCCAGGCACCCGGTTTTCCCGGCTGAATTTGCCGCCCTTTTTCGAGAATAGGGACATAAGCTACCGAGGAGAAAGTCGTTGCCAGCAGGGTCCCCTTGCTGGTCTCCAGGATTCCCGCATCCCGGTCATCGATCGGCCCATCCAGCAACACTCGCGGCCAGTTCCAAGTGGCGCCTTGATCGTTCGAACACATCAGTTCCACCCGCCCAAAAGGGCAGACATGCGACTCCCGCCCGGCAGACGAAACCAACAGCAATTGTCCATTCTTTCGCTGTGCCAAAGTCGGCCAGCCATGATAATGGCTGGATTGCTGACTAATCACCCGCCGCTGGTCGACCTTGAAGGAGGGAGCTGTCGGAGCTGCGATTGAGTTGCCAGACCGGCTCAAACTTGCCGCCACAGCAAACGTTCCCTGCAAAAATATTCTTCGTTGCATAACCTGTCCTATCTCCTAAGGGTCACTATATTCCCAGTTCCATGAGTTCACCTGGGTGACACCCCGCCTACTGCAATTGCTGCCACGGTTGTCATTGTAACAATGCCCAGGTCAGTTGTGTCCCGACTACTTGAAGAAAACGCTGGTAGCATTTAAAACAGGTAAACAGCTAGTAAATAAAATCGTCGGATCGCGTAAGTCAGCACCCCGACAAGAAATTTTAGACGAAAGTAAAGCTCCATGGATTTGACAGCACACGGCATCACGGTCACAGAAATTATTCGTAACGCAGCCCCCGCCAAGTTATACGAACATGGCTTGGAATACGATTCTGCTCAAATTACAGCCAGTGGTGCGATTGCCACTCGTTCTGCCGCCAAAACGGGTCGCAGCCCTAAAGACAAGCGAGTTGTCGAAGGTCCCGATACCAAGGATGACGTCTGGTGGGGTGACATCAACATGCCCCTCTCGGCCGATTCGTTTGCCATCAATCACCAGAGTGCCCTGGAATTTCTTAACGGATGCCCACGGATTTACGTCATGGACGGTTTTGCCGGTTGGGATCCTGATTATCGCATCAAGGTTCGTATTATTTGTTCACGGCCTTACCATGCCCTCTTCATGAACAACATGCTGATTCGGCCTACCGCTGAAGAATTGGCCGATTTTGGTGAACCGGATTACGTTATCTACAATGGCGGCGTGCAGAATGCAGATCCCGAGACTCCCGGAGTCGGTTCGGAGACCTGCGTGAGCCTGAACTTTGAAACCGGACAGTTCGTGATCCTGGGGACCCAGTACGCTGGTGAAATGAAGAAGGGAATCTTCACGATCATGCATTACCTGATGCCCAAGCAGGGTGTCTTCTCGATGCACTGCTCAGCCAACGAAGGACCAGACAACGATGTCTCTCTCTTCTTTGGTCTCTCTGGCACCGGCAAGACAACACTCTCTGCTGACGCGGCAAGACAACTGATCGGTGATGACGAACACTGCTGGAGCGATAATGGCATCTTCAACATTGAAGGTGGCTGCTACGCCAAGTGCATTGACCTGTCGGCCGATAACGAACCTGAAATCTACGCAGCCATTCGCTTTGGTACGATACTGGAAAACACCATCCAGGATGCCGATACGCGAATCTGTGATTACACGGACAGTTCCATCACGGAAAACACGCGAGCTTCCTATCCGATCGAGTTCATCCCCAATGCCAAGATTCCTTGCGTTGGTGGCCACCCCAACAATATTATTCTGCTCACCTGTGATGCCTTTGGCGTACTGCCACCGGTCAGCAAGCTAACCCCGGAACAGGCGATGTACCACTTCATTAATGGCTACACCGCCAAGGTAGCTGGTACAGAAATGGGTGTTACCGAACCCCAGGCAACCTTTTCCGCCTGTTTCGGCGCTGCCTTCCTGGTCTGGCATCCAACTAAGTATGCCGAAATGCTGGCAGACAAGATGAAGCAATACGGGTCCAATGCCTGGCTGGTTAACACGGGCTGGAGTGGTGGCGCCTACGGCGTCGGAGAACGCATGAGCCTCAAGAACACCCGAGCTATCATCGATGGCATTCATTCCGGTGAACTGGCCGCTGCTGAAACCACCACCGAACCGGTCTTTGGCCTCTCGATCCCAGTCTCCTGCACCAACTGTCCCAGCGAAGTGCGGGTACCGCGACAAACGTGGGCAGACGGCGGGCAATACGATGAGATGGCCGCCAAGTTGACAGAGCTGTTCCACGAGAACTTTGCCAACTACGCCGATCAGGCCAGCGATGCCATCAAG
>CAZXJC010000484.1:0-5651 GCA_964640885.1 uncultured Pirellulaceae bacterium
GTTTGCGGACAATGAACTCGGGCAAGGGTTGCTGCTCGCCAACCGCTTGATCGAGTTTGGTGCACCATTTGTGACAATGACCAATAAGGGTTGGGATACTCACCTGAATAACTTCACCCAGCACCAGGAGTTGGTGCCGAATTTTGACACGGGCCTGGATGCAGTCGTTAAAGCGTTGGAGCAAAAATTGCTGTTGGATCGTACACTTGTGGTTGCCATGGGCGAATTTGGTCGTACACCCAAGATCAACAAGGATCGAGGTCGTGATCATTTTCCGCGTAATAACTTCTGTGTTATGACCGGTGCCGGGATATCAGGAGGTCAATTGATTGGCGGATCTGATGCCAGCGGTTCGGGGCCGGACGATAAAACCAATATTAAGCCAGATGAGATCGCGGCAACCATGCTCCATGCAATGGGCATTGATCATCATAAGGAGTACTACACGAACACTGGGCGACCAGTGATCCTTGTCCCGAACGGTCGCGTATTGGATTCCGTGTTCCAGTAGAAAACGGTATGTCGCTGTCGTCGTTGCGTTCTAAGTTTGGAGCTTACCATGCGTTTACTGATTTGTACTTGCGTTTTGTCCCTGTCAGGTTTGCAAGGTGGGGGAATTGCAGCTGAACCGGTCATCGGTACGCCGGCGCAGCCTGCTGGGTTTCGCCACGCTGGGATTATCGATGCCTGGACCCGCTACGCTGATCTGTTGACTTTTGGCAAAGGGCAGACGTTGGCTCTGGTTGATGATGGTTGTAAACTCTCGATGCCCGAATGGCAGGCCAAGGTCGACGGGATCCCTAAAGTGCGGGTGACTTACGATGCAGTCGACGGCGATGATGATCCCAAGCATGAAGGGCGCGGTTATCATGGTTCCACGATTGGCGTGTCATCCTCCTTGAATTTCGACGGAAAATGGGGGGTGGCTTACAATAACCAGGTGGCAGTCGTACGAGCGGTCGAATGTTGCCACTGCAAGGTGGCCGAGAGTAAAACACTGGCGGCCGGGCTGCAATGGGTGATTGATCATCATAAAAAGCACCGCATTACGACAGTCAACCTGGCACCAGTCGATGACCTGGCCCATGCCCAGCCTGTAAAGACTGAGATTGACCAGAAGCTGGCTCAGTTACGAAAGCTCGGTATCTGGGTCAGTGCACCGGCTGGCAATCATAATTTTACGACTGGGATTTCCTGGCCAGCCTGTCAGCCTAACTGTTTTGCCATTGGGGCGGTGAAAGCGGGCAAGGATGAGGTTTACCTTGATCGGCACGAGAAAATTGCCCTGGTCGTGCCTGCCGGGGCGACCAGCAGTTCCAATGCCATTGTCTGCGGGGCCGTGATGTTGCTCCGCGAGGCAATTGAAAAGACTGGTTACAAGTGGCAAACCGACGGAGAAAATCTGCCGGAGGCGATGATGTCGATCCTGCAGAAAACTGGCAAGCCGGTCAAGGATCCGGGTACTGGACGTACCTTTCGACGGTTGGACCTGGTGGCGGCGCTACAGCATGTGTTTGCGAATGGAACGCCGTAGTCGCGAGGCACGCTTCTTTAGCTGAACTTGATGGCGTAGAGATCTGCGTCGCTAAGGGTGATACGCAGTCGGACAGCTTGGCCGGCCAGTTTACTAACATCGGTAGATCCTCCCCAACTCACGGTTCGATCCAGTTCATCACCAAAAGTTTCGTCGGCGTCCTGAAGTCGAAAACCGTTGATGGGCTGGCCGCTGGCTGTTTGGATTTCGACTTTAATTGTCCCTGCTGCGGAAGTGGCAAAATTCAAGGAGAGTTGTTTTCCTTTGAAGGTGAGTGGTCGGGTTAGCAACTCGCCGCCAGACAGTGGTGAGGAGGCGGAGACAAAACCGTCTTGCCGCAAGGTATGGCGTGTCATGATTGATCCTTTGCCGTGCCACTTACCAGAACTGGCGTAAAAGGAAAGTTCGTCGGGTGCACCGGGGAGAGCTGACTTAGTGGTGACCATGTTCCAGGCGACATCGTTATGGGCGTAATACCACGAATCGGGACGCTGGATGCCCGGTGGCAGGAAAGCCTCGTTCCAGCGTTTGAATTGGACACCGTCACGGCTGGCCATGATCTGGGTCTCTGTAATCGCAGTCCCATAACGCAGGTGAGCAGCCGCCCGTATTTCCCGTTTCTTCGGATCGGGCAGGGCCCGCATAGCAGGAGACCATCCTCTTTCGACGTAACGCATGGGAAAGCCGAGCAGGATATGGGGAGCTCGGAAATATGGGAGAATATTGTTCGTGTACATCTGCTGGGGTGGTGAATCGACATAGGTGATATCGTGTTCATCTTCCCAGTTGATCAGGTCGTCTGAGACGGCTGTGCGGATGGCCCGAATGCCGGCCGGTTTCCAGTTGTCGGCCTCGGTGATGCCGGCCGTGAAAATTCGCCAATAGGCTCGGTACTTGTTGATCGTGGGGTCCCAGAAGCCAATGTTCGTCGAGTCGAAGGCGCCGTTGGTAATGACCGCCTTTTCCTGGACCTTTTTCCAGTGGATGCCATCGGCTGACTTAAACAATAGCATACCACCATCCCGTTTAAGTCCACCAAAGGCCTTCAGGCGTTCGCTCTTCGGACAACCGGGTCGCTGGTCAATGAAGGGGCTGAAGTTATGGCTACCGCGACCCTGCCAGATGATGTTGTTTATCTTAGAGCCAGCATGTGGATACAGGTTAAGTTCAGGTTTTTTCCAGTTGATCCCATCGCTACTTTCCGCGTAGCAGGCCACTTCCACGTTGGTGGTGCGAAGTTGGTTGTTGACCAGGTTAAAGTTATTACCTCGGTAGTAAAGTCGATAGGTGTCACCATCCTGGATGACGGTATGGTAGCCAGAGGAAGTCCCCTCCCACGGTTCGGTGTGCTTGATGACTTGCTCTCGCGGAACCGGATGATGTAACTCGAACTCGACCTTGCCGCGGGTTTGCGCAACCAGGAAGTCGTCGACAAACAGTTCGCGTCGCGATCCCATTTGGTAAATGGAGCTGCGTCTTGTTCGCCGCGGACGGGCGGCCAGAGATCCGTTAGTAGTCGCGGCGGCGGCTGTGATCGTTGCGCCCAGGAAGTGCCGTCGATTAAGTGTCATAACGTGAGGTCCTTGTTCTAGTTGCCATTGCCAGCAAACGGTTAGGTAATGGTCGTTAAGAAATGATGTCTTGAATCACGTGGCCATGTACATCGGTCAAGCGGAAATCTCGTCCCTGATAACGGTAGGTCAGCCGGCGATGGTCGATCCCCAGTTGGTGCAGGATTGTCGCGTTCAAGTCGTGGATGTGCATGGTTCCTGGGGTCCATTCGTCTTTGTTCGGTTGCGGGTTCAGGACGACACCGTCGGCGTCAGTAATGTTGTAAGCAAAGTCATCGGTGCGGCCGTACGTGATACCTGGTTTAATTCCGCCACCTGCCATCCAGGTGGTAAAGCAGCGAGGATGGTGGTCGCGGCCATAGTTCTGCTTACTCAGGTTCCCCTGGCAGTAGGAGGTGCGGCCAAACTCCCCGCCCCAGATGACAAGTGTTTCGTCGAGCATGCCACGCTGCTTGAGGTCTTTGATGAGGGCGGCGGATCCCTGGTCAATATCGTGGCACTGAGATTCATGCTCCTTGGGCAGGTTGCCGTGCGCATCCCAGCCTCGATGGAAAATCTGGATGTTACGGACACCCCGTTCGGCCAGTCGACGGGCGGTCAGGCAGCAAGCGGCAAAGCTGCCTGGCTGCTTAGCTTCTTCACCGTAGAGGTCAAAGGTTTCCTTGGTTTCTTGCGAGAGGTCCATCAGCTCAGGAACCGAGGCTTGCATCCGGAAAGCCATTTCGTGCTGGCGGATACGTGCCAAGACTTCCGGGTCACCGAATTCCTTGGCTTGGCCCTGGTTGATGGCTGCCAGCGCATCAAGTTGGGCACGACGGTCCTGTCGTTTTACACTTGCCGGATTGCTCAGGTAGAGAACTGGATCGCCCTGGCTGCGCAACAACATGCCCTGGTGGTCCGAGGGCATGAAGCCAGTTCCCCACAGGCGATTAAAGAGGCTCTGTTCCGGGAATTTTGTCCGGGCATGCATGACGACGTAATGCGGAAGATTTTCATTCTGGCTTCCAAGGCCGTAACTCAACCAAGCGCCGAGGCTGGGACGCCCTGGCGTCTGGCTGCCAGTTTGAATATAGGTAATGGCCGGGTCGTGATTGATAGCCTCGGTGAAGGTACTGTGGACGACGCACAGTTCCTTGGCTACGGTTGCCGTATGCGGCAATAATTCGCTCACCCAGACTCCCTGATCACGGTTGTCGTGCTTCGTGAATTTGTACTTGCTGGGGGCCAGTGGGAACCCACTTTTCTGCTTGGCCGTCATGCCGGTGACTCGTTGTCCATCTCGCACATGGTCGGGCAATTGTTGGCCGTACATTTCGGTCAGCTTTGGCTTATAGTCCCAGAGGTCATGGTGGCTAGGGCCACCACTCATGAAGAGGTAGATGACTCGCTTGGCTTTGGGCTTATGGTGTGGCAGTCCTGGGAGTGACTTGTTGTCTGCACTCAACTCGGGTCCCATCAAGCCGGCCATGGCAGCCGTCCCAAGACCGAGGGCGGAGCGTCCAAAGAGCTGTCGCCGGGTCATCATGAGTGCCTGTTCTCGCTGGGGGTGAACACTGGTCATGGTCTGTTGTCCTGAAGGGAAATGAAGATTGATTTAATAGAGGAGGATTGCCGGATCACTGGCCAGTACGATCACGGCCACTTGTGTCCAGGCAGCATGTTCGACCAGGTTTAATTCGGGATTTCGTTTTGCCTCGCCGGTGGAAAGGAGAGCCTCGGCTTCCTTTTCGGCCCCGGTGTAGCGGGTTCGCACGGTTTTGAGCAGACCCAGGCAGGCGGCCTGTTCCTGTTTGCTCGGTGGGCGACTGGCGACCAGTCGAAAGAGGATCGCTAAACGATCGGTATCGGTTTTGCCGGTAGCTAACAGCCGTTCGGCCAGCGAACGGGCCATTTCGATTCGCTGCGTTTCGTTGAGCAGTCCCAGGGATTGGAGGGCCGTGTTGGTCCGCGAGCGTTTTACGCAGCTGGACTCCCGGTCAGGAGCATCAAAAAGTGTCATCATCGGATGGGGGCTGGTCCGCTTCCAGTAAACGTAAAGACTGCGGCGGTAGAGAAGCTGTCCCTTGTCCTGCACGTATTGCTTGGTATTGCTCCCCGGATGGGCCAGGGCTTTCCACATGCCAGCGGGCTGGTAAGGTTTGACTCCTTCGCCACCCATGTGTGGATCAAGCAATCCACCGGCCCACAAACCGATGTCGCGGAGTACCTCGGCATCCAGGCGATAACGGGGGCCACGGGCAAAGAGCCGATTGGCCGGGTCATCGACATCGGTCCGCCAGGCGGAACGCTGCCGAAATGTTTTGCTAGTGACCATCATTTTTAACATGCTTTTCAAGTTCCAGCCGCTTTGCTGCAAGTCGACTGCCAGCCAGTCGAGCAGTTCTGGATGGGTTGGTTGTTGTCCCTGGAGTCCAAAGTCTTCCGGCGTCCGAACCAGGGCGTCACCAAAAGTACGCTGCCAGATACGGTTGACCAGCACGCGACTGACTAGCGGATGGTCGGGACTGGTAAGCCATTGAGCCAGGCCGAGCCGATTACGAGGTGCC
>CAZXJC010000485.1:0-4665 GCA_964640885.1 uncultured Pirellulaceae bacterium
ACCAGGCGAGACTAAGAGAGTTAGCGATGGCATCAACCACCGAAAATCCAAACGCAACTGACCATAACATTGAACAATTGGAAAGCGCAACCGTGCGACTAGTCGGTGACTCCGGCGATGGAATGCAGTTGTTTGGCACTCAGCTGACCAACACATCTGCACTAGCAGGAAACGACGTCGCGACCTTTCCCGATTTCCCCGCAGAAATTCGGGCACCGCGCGGTACGCGAGCAGGGGTCAGTGGATTCCAAGTACAATTTGCTTCTTCGGAAATTTACACGCCGGGCGATCAGCTTGATGCCCTGGTAGCCATGAACCCTGCTGCTCTAGTTACTAACGTGGCAGATTTGAAGCGGAATGGGTTGTTAATTGTTAATGAAGACAGCTTTGATGCCAAAGACCTGAAGCTTGCTAACTGCGATACTAATCCTTTGGATTCTCCAGAAATGGATTCGTATCGGCTTTTCAAGATACCCATGACGACGCTCACGCGCAACGCAGTCGAAGAACTGGGGTTGAGTGTTAAAATTGCCGATCGCTGTCGAAACTTCTTCGCGATGGGCCTGATCTACTGGCTTTACGAACGTGACCTGGAACCAACCTTGCGATTTATCCAGGACAAATTTGGCAGCAATCCCGATATTGTTGCTGCCAACGAAAGAGCACTACGAGCTGGCTGGAATTTCGGGGAAACCACTGAGGCTTTCGTTAGCACTTATCATGTCGATCCAGCTGAGCTGCCACCCGGAACTTATAACAATGTCATGGGAAACCAGGCACTGGCCTGGGGCCTGATTACGGCTTCCAAGCTGAGTGGTAAAGAACTGTTCTACGGAACTTATCCTATTACGCCCGCCAGTGATATTCTTCACGAACTGAGCAAGCACAAGAATTTCGGCGTCCGTACGTTCCAAGCTGAAGATGAAATTGCTGCCGTTTGCTCCTCCATCGGTGCTGCTTTTGGAGGTGCTATGGGAGTGACGGCTTCGAGTGGGCCAGGTATTGCCCTCAAGGGCGAAGCCATTGGACTGGCGGTTATCCTGGAATTACCTCTAATCGTTATCAATGTCCAGCGTGGTGGTCCCAGCACCGGGCTACCAACTAAAACTGAACAGTCAGATCTGTTGCAAGCGATGACTGGACGAAACGGGGAGTCTCCGTTACCCGTAATCGCAGCACGCAGCCCAGGGGATTGTTTTGAGGTCGCCCAGGAAGCCTGGCGGATTGCCGTCAAGTACATGACCCCCGTGATACTGCTGTCCGATGGATACATCGCCAACGGTGCTGAACCCTGGTTGATCCCGAAGGTCGACGAACTACCTTCCATTCCAGTGAACCATCCAGGCCCAGCGGAAAATGACGAACCGTTTTTGCCTTACCAGCGAGACGACTCTTTAGCACGACCGTGGGCTCTTCCGGGAACGCCCGGGCTGATGCATCGAGTTGGCGGATTGGAAAAAGCCGACGGTACGGGTAATGTTTCTTATGACCCGGACAATCACCAAAACATGACCGAAATACGGTCCGATAAAATTGCGAATATCGCCGAGGATATTCCGCCGCAAAGCGTGCTGGGACCGGAAACTGGCGATTTGCTAGTTCTCTCTTGGGGTGGTACCTATGGAACGTGCATGACTGCAGTAAAGAATTCGATCGCGAAAGGAATGTCGGTAGCACACGCCCACCTGCGTCACCTCAATCCCTTTCCCAAAAACCTGGAAGAACTGTTTGCTTCCTACAAGCACATCCTGATCCCCGAATTAAACGCGGGCCAGTTGCGATCGTTAATCCGTTCGACATTTCTCATCGATGCAACCGGCTTAAACAAAGTTAAGGGAAAACCATTTTCTGTCGCTGAAGTTGAATCTGCCATTGAACACGAGATTAATACATTGAGTTCACAATCATGAGTAGCGAATTACCCGTACTAAAACCATCCGATTTTGCCAGTGACCAGGACGTCCGTTGGTGTCCTGGCTGTGGTGACTATTCCATACTGGCGCAAATGAAAAAAGTGTTACCCACTTTGGGAACGGCGCCAGAGAACCTGGTCTTCATTTCCGGAATTGGTTGTTCCAGTCGGTTCCCGTACTATATGGATACTTATGGAATACACAGTATCCACGGTCGCGCACCCTCTTTTGCCACCGGCCTCAAAGGAACTCGTCCAGATCTTGAGGTGTGGGTGATCACCGGAGACGGTGATGCACTGAGTATCGGCGGCAACCACTTAATGCACTGCATCCGGCGAAACCTTGATGTCAATATTGTTCTTTTTAACAACCGTATTTACGGGCTCACCAAAGGCCAATATTCACCCACCTCGCCACAGGGAAAAGTCACCAAAAGTACTCCCATGGGTGCTATCGACAACCCCATTCATCCGTTATCCGTCGCCATTGGCTGTGATGGAACTTTCGTGGCACGCTCAATCGATGTCAACATTAAGCACCTCAGCAATATCCTCAAGCGGGCTGCTGAGCACCGAGGAACGTCGTTCATCGAAGTCTATCAAAACTGTAATGTCTTTAATGATGGTGCCTGGGATTACGCAACAGATCGCGCCACCCGGGCAGACAATGTGGTTGAATTAGAACATGGTAAACCACTCATCTTCGGCAAGGATCGAGACAAGGGAATTCGCCTTAATGGCATGGAGCCCGAAGTCGTTGAACTGGGCAAGGGCATCAAGGAAGACGACCTCCTGTTCCACGATGAACAAGCACCCGAACCAAGCCTCGCTTACCTGTTGAGCCGTATGCGGCAACCGGAATTCCCGGAACCAATTGGTGTTTTTCGAGCCATTGATGCCCCGAAGTATGACGAACTGTTAAACCAACAGGTGCAAGACGCTCGAGATGAGAAGGGTGATGGAGACCTCAACACGCTGTTCTCCACCGGTGATACCTGGGTCGTTTCCTAAGTACCTGCTCTTACTGCAGCTTTCAGAATATTCGTATGCTAATCGGTGCGCGCAGAGCCAAGCACTCGACTCTGAGTTGAAACTGTGACCAGTGCCATTGGTTCGGTCAAGCCGAGGAATTCTCTTAGGCGTATTGCTGCTGCAACGGCTTAATCACCACATCCGAAACGTGGGCATTTGGGGGTAAGGCAGCAATCGCCGCAATCAATTCTCCAACTTCTTCCGGTTGCAAGATGGCTTGACGATGCTCCTCGCTGACTGGATTTGGCCGATTAACCAAAATGGGTGTATTAACTTCACCCGGATAGACATTAGTCACCCGAACACCGTTAACTGCATCTTCATTTGCCACCGCAGTACCCAAGGCTGTCATAGCAAACTTGGATGCCGAATATGCCACGCCACCTAGTGGCGACGATCGCTTACCGGCAATCGATGAAATATTAATAATCAATCCACCCCCCCGTTCTCGCATTTGAGGCAAGACCGCATGCATGCAGTAATAAGTGCCACTGGCATTAATCGCCATGACGTGGTCCCACTGATCCGGTTCCATTTCTGCCATGGATCGCGTTTTTACATTCGTGCCGGCGGAATTAACCAGGATATCAAGGGGACCTAACTCGGCAGCTGCCCAGTCAAACAATTGGGTTACGCTCTCCCGGCTGGAAATGTCAACCGCATGGCAGAGAAAGGGTGGATCACCATCCCAAGCTGCTACCGCCTGCTGTAACACTTCTTCCCTACGGCCACAGATTGCAACGCGGCAACCCTCTGCTGCGAAGGCCCGAGCTATTCCTTCTCCAATACCAGTACCGCCGCCAGTAATTAGGGCTGTTTTTCCTTGAAGTTTCATTATTCACCACCTGCAAAATAAAATTAATAATTGTTGTCTCACACTGCTGTCGACTCAAAACTATTTACTGACTCGTGATTCTTTTCAGTAATTCGCTGCGTAATCCTTTATCGGCCACCTTTTCGGAAACTTCTTTGGCCTGATCGAGGAGTCGTTTCGCTGCCTTTGACCGCTTTGCTTTCGAAAGGCGGGCGCTAATTTCACATAACGCATATCCCTGGCTAAGTGGGTCCTCAATGCTGGCTGCTGTTGCTTCTGCCTGCTTAAAAGCCCGGTCAGCCAAGTCTGTCAACTCTAACTGCAAAAGTCGACTGGCCAAATCTGCCGTCCCATCACTCCGTTGTCGGGCATCCGGAATTTCATCTAATACCACAAAGGACTGTTGAATCAGTTCATCACGAGTTTCAACACGTTTGACTCGATCCAAGTGAAAAGCGAGGTTCATTTTAGCTCGCAGTTTCTGATCCGGGCTCGCCGCCTTCTCTGCTAATGCGTCCGCTTCCTGGAACCTCTGTTCACCCGTATTCAACTGGTCAAGGAAACGAAGTTGGATTTCACCCATTTTCGCCAGGATCGCCACGGCCAGGTCGGCCTCCTCAATATCGGCTACGGTACGGTAAGCCTCTTTAAGGGCATCACTGGACTTATCTAACAGGTCATGTTTTGCAAACCCGTAGGCCGCCGAATTCAGGGCCGCTCCACGTTCATAGGCGGTCTTGATCTGCTTGGCCGTCTCAGCGGCTAACCCGATTGTCGCCTTACCATTTAATTTGTCTTCATGCTCGAATTGCGTGTCTGCAATGGACAATAGTTCCTTGCTCCTCAAACTAAGATTCTTATTTTTCATGGCCCGCTGAAGCTGACCACTCACAGAATTGTCGACTTC
>CAZXJC010000486.1:0-2831 GCA_964640885.1 uncultured Pirellulaceae bacterium
CATAGTTTCTCAAGAAACCAGCCGATTTCGAGTAAATGGTATAACGCACCCCCCAAAGAGGCAGCTACAGCAAATTTGTTCTGCGTAAACTTCTTGGCACACTAGACTCGCAAGGATGCTCACTTAGGCTCAAAAAAGACAATCGCTCGTCGATAAACCTTGATCTCTTGTTCAATATTCTTGTGTTTGTGCCACAACTCACCAAGCTCCTTGTAAGAATTGAGCAAGAACCGCCCCTTCTCAAAATCCTCCGGAGCCTCCTTTGTCAATCGCTCACCAAGTTCGATATTTCTCAAGTACTTAGTAGTTGCCTTAATTAAATACTCTCCAGCTTCCTCTTCCTCACCTGCCAAAAGAAGTACGCTCGCGAACACCTCGTAGGTCTTTGCGAGTGCAGATTCGTAACTGGGAACATCCGCTTGTTCTTTGACCAACAATTCCTGGATTTGGAGTGACTTTTCAAACAACAGCCGAGTCTCCTGGGGTAATTCCTGCCCCTCCAGTCCCTCAAGGCTTTCGACAGCCAGTTCGGCCAGAATCCGGTAGCTATCACCCAAGGTAAACGTAAACAAGCGAATTCCCGGATGATCTGCGACCAGTTGTTCCATGATCACGTTGGCCTCACGAAGCACTTTCTCCGCTTCCTTGCGTTCCTCCATCTCTAACTGCAACGCACCCAGGTTAATAGACGATTTGGCGAGCCCATGCGCGGCCTGCATCGATTTGGGTGACCGATCAAGCAGTTCTCGATAGCCGGCGATTGCCTTCTCATAGGCAGCTTTTGCCTCGGAGATATGTTCCTCGATTTCCTCCTCGCGTTCTTTAATCTCCCCTGCTTTCGCCTTCCCAGCCCCTTTTAGGCTTATCTTTTCGCGCTTCGCCTGCTGCGCACGACTCATGCCAAATTCATTATTCGAGCGCGCCAGGCCCCTAATTACTACCTCCTCGTTCGGACTTGGATAGGACGAGGGTTCGGCCAACTCCGCGCCGTAGATTCGAATCGACTCGCTGAGCCATTTGGCCGCCATACCGTAATCACCTTTTTCGTTACGGAGACTCCCTAGCTCATTATAGATCGCCCCCAGATTGACTCGGGTCGTACTATGGTCAAGGGCCTTCTTGAAAAACGCTTCGGCCTTTTCTAAGTCGCCTGTGCGCCGATAAAGACTCCCCAAGGCAGATTCGTTTGCTGCCACGCTATTACTCGCACCCGCGTCATAGGGATAATCTCTCCTTAGTTCTTGCGAAATCTTCAAGGCTTTCTGCAGGTGTTCAATCGACCTGTTGTTTTCACCCAGGTCACGGAGCACCGCGCCGAGTCGATTGTGCGCGGCAGCCAGTTTCTTCTTCAACAAAACGTCGTTTGCATCTTGCTCGACGAATCTTTCATAATATGCCAAGGCTTCTTCCAGCAATTCCCGTCGCAGCCCCTCCATCTTGGGAACATTCATCAACTCATTCTCACTCAACTCCGTCAGGTACTTCTCCACGAGCTGCGCTGCCATGACCAAATTTTCTTCCGCCTGCTTGCGGCCCTTCTCCGCTAATTCCCTTTGTTCCATTTCGTCGTAGCGAAGATTTTCCGCCTGCTGTAGCGACTCCTTGAGAAGCCGATTGTAACTGACGCCGGCAATCACCAGCGCGACAGCTGCCACCACGCTGATCCCTATTAACCCTGCCACGGCCGGTCGCCTGCGGGCCCATTTCCAGGCCCGCTCGACACCTGTCACCGGACGCGCTGAAATTGGCTCGCCTGACAGGAACCGCCTCAAATCCTCTGCCAGTTCCTCTGCACTGAGGTAACGACGACCGATCTCCTTGTGTAAACATTTCAGGCAGATCGTCTCCAGGTCCGGCGGAATTTTGTTATTCAGGCGTCGCGGCGCTAAAGGTTCGTCACTGATCACCTGCATCAGCGTGTCCAACTGAGTCTCAGCCCGAAACGGTGGCCGCCCAGTCAGCAAATGGTAAAGAATAGCCCCGAGAGCATAAGTATCGGCTGCTGGACCCAAGGTCTCTTTGCTACTGGACGCCTGCTCAGGAGCCATGTAGCTGGGCGTTCCCATTACCGCCCCGCTCTTGGTCTGGTTACTATCCTCATCCATCCGCTTAGCCAAACCAAAGTCAGTAATCTTTGGTTCCCCGTCAGCCGCTAGCAAGATATTGGCCGGTTTCAGGTCGCGATGAATAATATCCTGGGAATGAGCGACCTGTATGGCGCGAGCCAGCGTCTCAATCAACTGCGCTGATTCCTGCACGTTCTGCGGCGTGCCAGCAATCTGCTTGTCGAGCCCACCCCCTTCCTGGTACTCCAGGGAGATATAGGGATTCCCCTTGTGCTCACCAACTTCGAATATCTGCACGATGTTTGGATGCTGCAGCTTGGCGACCGCCTCGGCTTCAACCTGGAACCGCTGCATATCTTCATCCGAGGCATGAACACCGCTGAGAATCATTTTCAGGGCCACGACTCGTTTCAGTTTCTGGTCGCGTGCCTTGTAAACGACCCCCATACCGCCCCGCCCCAATTCACCCAACAGGTCATAACCCGGGACAAAGTCCCCCTCCAGGATGACCTTTCTCTTCACCGGTTGTTCTAAATCAGCCATCGTCGCGGAGTCCGAGGCTGAGAGTTGCTCGGACCCTTGCGGCGCCATCGTCGGCATTTCTCGCTGCGTCTCGACTTCGTCCTCGCTGCGAATACCCGTATCCTGAGTTGCCTGGTCCGTCGCGGGCATTTCTACCGTAATTCCTGGAAAGCGTTGTTCGTATTCTGCGATAGTCGGTGTTTCACCGACGGAAAGACTAAGTTCATTCTCCTGCTTGACCAG
>CAZXJC010000487.1:0-4437 GCA_964640885.1 uncultured Pirellulaceae bacterium
CGAGGCGAATCCCGTCACGAGGGGGATCTTCATCCTCTCCGCGCCAGACCAGGGTATTGGAACCGATGGCAATTCCTGCACAATGGGCTGCCACAATCGAGAGATCCTCTGAATCGTAGATCGTATTGCCGGTAATGGCGATCCGTTGAACGTGTCGCAACTCAATTCCTCGCGACTGGCTTCCCAGCACATTTCCAGCGATCGTCACGAGTCGGGCCGCCCGTGGCGAAATCGTCGGTGCACCATGAATCCGCACGTTAGCGCCACCCGGCTGAATCGTAGCCTGGATCGTGTTGCTGGCGATCGTCACTTCACTGATCACACCAGTTGGTGCTTCGAACCAGATCTCCGCTCCGGTCGGTTCTCCCTGGGGTGATTTGTCGACGCCAGGATGATTGTTGTACTCAATGTCGTTGCCGGTGATCTGCAAATTGTGCACGTCGCCATTGAGTGACTTAATGCCCGCCTTCTTATTCCAGCTAATGTGATTACCGTGGACAATAATTTGGTGCAGGTTGCAGTGGTCGAAGAAAAGACCGAAGTGATGATTATTCAGCAGGTGAGAATCGCTCAGGACGAAGTCGCGGTTTCGTTCCACGAGGTGAATTCCATGCTTACATTCCCGTACCAGTACCCCGGTAATGGTCGTCTTGGTTGTCTTGCGCAATTCGATGCCAACTGCCTCGGGGTGTTCGCCGAGAATCTCCAGCCCGGAGATCTGCGGCATCCTTTCCTTTTCCCAAGTGTGGGACTGGTAGGTTTTTGGCTGCGCGGTTCCCTGGTGGTCACCGATGATCCGCAGTGCTGGTCCGGCCCCGGCCATCACGATCCGGGAAGTGCCTCCGGCACCACGAACTGCACCATATCCTTGCTTCGTGAGATCGATTACCAGCGGACGGGTAATGCGGTAGGTTCCCTTGTTGAGGTCGAGGACACCTTCACCTGCCTCCAACGCATGCTGCAAGGCAGCCGTATCGTCGTTCTTGCCATCTCCCACAGCACCGAAATGATAAACATTAGCCATGACTCTGCCCGTCTTGTCTACAAGGTTAACGATTCCAGGCAGGGTCGGTTCAGGAACGATCCTGATCAGCTGCCTGCATCAATCCTCTCATATATCCATAGGCAAACAAGCGCCCTAGCATCGTATAACCGGGCTCCCCGTCTGCCTCTCCAACTAGTTGCGGCACATGGTCGGGCCGAATTGGCCCGTCAAAGCCTACTTCCCGATAGGTCCGGATCGCGGTCACCATGTCAGTGGGACCATTATCATGAAACGTTTCAGCAAACGATTCACGGGTTCCTCGGATATCACGAAAGTGAACATAGCGGATATGGGGTCCCAGTTGTCGAATCGCCGTCGGGATATCGACCCCCATTTCAGCAAAGGTCCCCTGGCAAAAGCAGATACCATTAACTGGACTGGGAACCAGGGAGACCAGTCGCAAGAAGTTCTCCGCGCAGTTCATAATGCGCGCTCGTCCCATGAAGGCATCCAGGGGCGGATCGTCCGGGTGCATCGCCAGGTTAATACCCAGGGATTCGGCCCGCGGGACAATCCGCTGTAGCAAGTATTCCAGGTTCTCCCATAACTGGTCCGCGGTAAGTACTTCATGTTGCAGGGACCGCGAGGCATCATCCAGCGAAACGGCCTGGTCGATCTGATCGAGGTTAAACTCCGTCACCATCGCTCCACCCCGTTCGGCAGCATCCACGCGGGTGCGGACCCAGTCGGTCCCGGCCATGAAGTTGTAACAGAGGACCGGAATCTCCAGGTCGGCCATGATTTCCAGCAGTTTCAGGATACCGTCGATCTCATCGTCACGTCCTTCGCTTCCACAGATAATGTTCTCCATGGCGATGGCATCTTCTACGGCTGCTGGCTGCAGCCCGACGGCGCGAATCCTCTCCAGTGCCGGCTGCCAATCAGACTTTTCTGGTCCCTGGTAGCGGAGCGTAATACACTCGACTCCGCTTTGGGCGGCCAACGCGAGATTTTCATCCGACATGGGAGTTAAGACGGAGGCTAGTTTCATCAATTGCTTCCTTACCGGAGAACTTCCAATAGTAAAGATTGGCGGTTTCCACCAGTGGCACATTCAACTGGGGAGCGTCAATCGTCGTGCCTCGATTCGTCCGTATCGCAAATATGGTCAATCACTACGGCCGACGCGAGGATCAGCACCTCATCTTCACCTTCTGAAATATCAATGCCATAGCTGTCAGTAAGACTGAAGAACTTACGCGACACCTCGGCCACTTGTTGGCCACCGCGAGTGAACCGATACTCGCGACGAAAGAAACTCCCCTGCACGCTATAGTCATCGGGTCCCGGCACATCGATCGTCAGGCGATCGTAACCGGCGCCCAGGAAATTAAGCCAGGAAAAACCGCGAATTACTTCTGCGACCAGTTCGCCCTGGCGCAAGATTTGATAACGCTTTTTCCAGGAAAGTACCTTCTGAGAAATGAAGACCAGTTCCTCACCCTCCGTGTCTTGAAAAGAATACTTGGCACCGAAGCTAATGGCCCGTCCGTCGACCTTATAAGCAGCATTTCCCTCTTCATCCTCGATCGTGAAGTCCTGCCCAAGACTGAGAAGCTTCTGTTTCATGCGGTAGCGCATTGATCACTCCCTTGCAAGCAATTATTCGCGGATTACCCAAAATGTTGAACGATCTCTTGATTGGAGAAGATCAACAACCGGGCTATTGTAGCAAATAGCAGAGCAAAGGGTGATCATGGGCAGGTCAAACTGACCTGCAGGCTGTTCTATCGTCAGCCACCGCCCGTTCGGCAAACGGGCATCGAACCATAAGCTCGCTGGGAAGCAAGCATTGCAGAGATAGCTCTGGCGCGAGCCAGTTGAGCCATCTGCTTCTCGTATTCATACAATCGAACGACCGATGTCTTGAGTTGAGTCTCGTTCTTTTTCAGCGTTGTCTCAAAATCCCCCAACCCTTTAAGAGCTGCTACATAGTCCGGATTTTGATCATTCAAAGCACCTTGGCTGCTCTCTTGACCTGCGGCAATCCGCAGATGACTGGCAACTCGGCGACCGGCCAACCATTCCTCGGCCAGCCAGAGATGTCCTTCCTGGCAAGCTTCCCCACAAGATTTGAAGATGCAGCGCAGGCCATCGCGAACACCATTCTTGTAGTGCTCATAAACCAACGGACGCCCCTTGTCATCCCAGCACATGAGTGCTCCATGCCGATTTCCGTAGATATAGGTCACCCCGAACATCGGCTGTCCGTTATCGTAACGTCCGGCCAGTGGTCCCAGTAGTTTTCCACTGCGTTGGGAGACGAACAAATAAGGTTTACCATTGGCGTGATTAAATCGGAGGAATTGGCGATTTGCTTCCTGGCGAGCCAGCAGCTTGCCAAAAGCCTCTTGTTCAGTCTTCATCAACTTTCGGACATCGACTGTTTTCTCGTTCTTTAACCGCACTTGAAAAGCATCAGCTGGCTGCTTGGGCTCAAACGCTTCGATCGTAGGAACGGCAAACAGGACAACCAGGATCGCCAGGAAACTGCTTGGCATGAGCAGTCGCCCACATTTCCGTTGAGCCGGCGTGTTGTGCAACGCGAGTAAATTCATGCTTTTCTCCAAGGGCAGCCAAGACCAACGAGCCTCTAACCAGTTTATCCCGATTTTTTATCTCTACCGGCCAACTTTTCTCCAGAAACTTAAGATTCCTTACCGTTTCAATCAGTTTAGACTTTTTCCCCGGTTCACTCAATTCGGAACAGGACCTTGAGATAGCAGGGCTGGTAATTTCTGCGGTTTACCACGATTTATTGGGGTCCGTTCTTGCTGACCAGTGTCCGTCGATTATCATCAGGGGTCAAAGCCAGCTTATTAATTCCTGACCTTGGAGTCTCTCATGAGAAATCGTCTTTGCCTAACCATATCGTTTGCCTCTCTGTTGTTCTGTTTACCCGCTCAAGCAGCCGAATGGTCTCAGTTTCTGGGGTCCTTGGGCAATGGAGTCAGCCAGGAAACAAAACTACCGACTAGCTGGAGTTCAAACAAAGGAATTCGCTGGAGCGTCCCGCTCGAAGGACAATCCAATTCATCCCCAGCCGTCACCAGTAAACGAATTGATCTGACCACGCAAAAAAAGGACAAGTCCTTGTGGATCATCTCCATGGATCGCCAGACCGGGAAACTTTTACGAGAGACCCGCGTGGGTAGTGGCACACTAGCAGCCACGGGCCCAGGCAACCTCTATGCACATCGACACAATGCAGCCACACCATCGCCGATCGCCGATGAGGACCACATTTGGGCATTTTTTGGCACTGGCTTGCTGGTCTGCCTGGAGGCCAAGAGTGGCCAGACCGTTTGGCAACGAGACCTGGTCAAGGACTACGGTGCTTATGACATCACCTTTGGGATGGGGTCTTCGCCGCGACTCTGGGGTGACCAAAT
>CAZXJC010000488.1:0-4441 GCA_964640885.1 uncultured Pirellulaceae bacterium
CCAACGTGGATGAGTTACTTGATTTTGTCGAACGTTTAGCCGACATCAGTGGCCTACCGATTGGTATCAAATCAGCTGTTGGCGAACAGGCCTTTTGGACGGAACTGGCTAACCAGATGAATTCGACAGATCGAGGTATTGATTTCATCGCCGTAGACGGTGGTGAAGGAGGCACCGGTGCTGCTCCTTTGACTTTTTCAGATTTCGTCGCGCTCCCCTTCAAGCTGGGCTTTAGCCGCGTTTACCAGACTTTTGTCTCGGCCGGTTTACATAACGACGTAGTCTTTATCGGAGCAGGCAAGCTCGGTTTTCCAGAAAACTCGCTGCTGGCGATGGGACTGGGATGCGACATGATTCATGTGGCCCGCGAAGCGATGCTGGCGATCGGCTGCATCCAGGCGCAACGTTGCCACACGGGACATTGCCCAACCGGAGTCGCCACACAAAGCCGCTGGTTGATGTCGGGTTTAGACCCCACCCACAAGGCAGCCCGACTGGCCAATTACGTGGTCGCCTTGCGAAAAGAAATGCTCCAGCTAAGCCAGGCCTGTGGGCAACCTCATCCAGCACTAGTCCCACTCAATCAGTTCGATATCCTGGACGAAGTTTTTGGCAGTCGATCAGCAGACCAATGCTTTGACTACGAACTGGGCTGGGGATTGCCCTCCGCTGAAGATTGCGCTGCAATTCGAGAGATCATGCAACCGGCAGTAGCAGCCAGCACTTAAACCCGGCGTACCGCTGCCAGCTGCCTGGCAGCGGTCAACTCGATTTAGTTTTAGTCCACGATCTTAACCTTGAGCTCGTCCGAGTTACCTTTCAGCTCAGGAGCATACATCGCGTAGCCCTGGGTCGGCAGAGCACTGAATTTCCCAGGAATTTCCGCTCGCACTCGATAGCTGACGCTGTGGCGTCCGCGAGGCAAACGTCTCACGAAGAAGGAAACCCGGTCATCACGCATCTCCCGGTAGGAACGGAGAGCCGACTTGTAGTCGTAACCACTACGGACATCGACCGGTTCAAAACCGGCAGCCTTGCGATCTTCGAAAATCAAATACTCGTAGTCGTTCTTACTCTCGATCTCAAGTTCGATCTCGACCAAGTCACCACTTTTGAGCGTATCAAGATTCTTGATTAATTCGCGTTCGTACTTCTCGACTTTCTGATCGACCGCCTGGCCACGACTTCCAGCAGCCTTGATGGGCTTATCGACGGGGACCAGTTTGTAGTACTTGCGATTCACCTTGACTTCCAGTCCAGCACGCGTGATCTGATCTTCGAGCGTAAAATTGGTCAGGTAGGTATTAAAATAAACCGGTCCTTTCCCCTGCCGACGAATTTCAATCTGGTGGCTGCCTGACTTCACGCCATTGCCGGTAAGGACAAACTTGTTGTCATAGGTAAACAGGTTCTCCTGGTTAATGGCCACTTCCTTAAGCTTTCGGCCATCCATCCAGACCTCCACGACCATGTCGGGTTTCGTTTCCCCACTGGCCCGCAGGTAGTCGCCAAACGCTTCTACGCAAACTGCCGTATCGCGAGTTGATCGCCAGTAGGTGGCGTGCTTACGATTGTTCAGCAGGTATTTGACCAGCCTGGAGGCTTGAACACTCTTGGGCTTAACACGTGCCAGCAGCTTCAAGTAGTAAGCGTTGGCTTCTGTTTCGCTACCATACCAGTTCCACCAGGATTGATTGGCTGGCAGTTTCAGGTAGGCCGTTTCATTCTCGGCATCCTGCACAAGGAACTGCTCGATATTGCGAACCAGCATGTCCAGTTTCTCCTCGGCACCCTGTTTTTCCAGTGCCAGGGCAAACATAGCTTTAGCATAGACAGCCAAATCGACACGGTCACGATAGAGGAAATCTCGCATCTGCTCGTGATCAATTCCTGCATCGACCAGAACCATGTAGATAAAGGCGTCGATATTATCGGCCCGCGACTTCCAGGGTCGCGCCTTGTTCGGAGCATTCAACAGCTCTTGGACTTCCTGTTCCTGGTATCGCTTCAGCCAGGCCACCCCTCGGTTGATGACGTCTGGCACGATGGCCACGTCATTTTGCTTGGCAATCTGTAACCCGTGCACCACTACGGCAGTGGTATGCGGGTAACTGCGTCCCTGGCGTCCGCTGAACCAGCCCCAGCCGCCATCGGGATTTTGCATATTAGTGAGGCGTTTGATACCTTCTTTGACCATCCGATCAAGTTCTTCTTCGTCAAAGACAGGATTGCGGTCAAAGCGTTTCCACTGTGCTGCACGCTCACGGTCATCGCCAATTTCCTGGGCATTGAGATTGGTTCGCTTGTCACGAATCTCCGCCAGGTTCAGATCCATCTGCAACAAGATTTTCTGCGTAATGACCGATGGCAGAAAACGATTGAGCGTCTGTTCCGTACATCCGTAAGGAAATTCGGACAGGTAGGGCAAGGCATCAACCATGGCACCGGCCAGCGACGGCGAGTAGCGAATCTCCAGCACGCTCTGTTCAATGCGCCGTTGCTCCGGCACGTTGATCGTGAGCTTGGAAACCTGCTGATCCGGTCGCACGGTACCTGCCCAGGCTTCAGTCTTGAGAATTCCATGGACGTAGCAGGGCAGCTTCATTTCCATGGCATCTGACTCGACGTCAGTCAGTGCTTTCATGCGAACCGTAGCGGTTCCTTCACGGACCACTTTGACTCGCCAGTCGACACGTTTTTCGCCGTTCGCTGGAACGGTCACGGTCACTGCCGAAGGATCGATTGCCACCAGGTTATCGCCGGGTAGATCGAGGGCGACTTGAACGTCTTTTTGCTCAGCCAGGTAATTATGAACGTTCGCCGAAAGAACGACTTCATCTTTCTGTATAAAGAACCGCGGCGCCTGCAATCGCAGGATCAGATCCTTACGGGTTACGACTTCAACTTCACCCGACCCGACTTTGGTGCCATGCCCCATTCCCCAGACCTTAACTTTCCAGGTCGTCAGGTTCTCTGGCATTTTCAGGGAAACTTGTGCTTTCCCGGTCGCGTCGGTTGTCAACAGGCCGACCCACAGGGCCGTATCGGCAAAATTACTACGGACCGAGGGCTCAACCAGTCCTGCACCGGGCCCCGCACCACCCGCTTTGTCTGCTGCGTACGCGGCTCCCTCCTCCATGGCCCCGTCTGCTTCCATCGCCATCTCGGCTTGAGGTGCACCGGGAGCTGATTTCATAGCCGCTCTGGCCATCATGGGTCGACCCCTGCCGCCTCCCATACCGCCAAAGCCTCCAGCTTCAGCCTTATTTTTCCTCAGACTGTCAAAATCATCGACCACTGACCCGCCGAACATTCCCAAGTCCCCCATGCCGACAGCCCTGGGGAGAGTCATGTTATTGAACCAGCGCTGCAAGTTTGTCTGGTGACTGGGATTGTGCCTTCTTCGCCACTTCCAGAAGAATTCCTTAATTTCCGGGACATTCGAGCCACCGGAGATATATTCAACAGCCTTGTCATAGATGGCCACGACCGTTGATCCTTGGAAGTTCTCACCGGTGAAATCGGTAAGTTGAATATCGACCTTGGCATCTTCCCCTGGCTTGTAGTTCTCGGCCGAAGGGGTGACCGCTACGTTCAGGATCCGTTTTTCCGGTGGAACCACGATTTCTTTCACTGCGTGGTGTACACGGCCGGCGGAAACCGTCATTGCTTCGAGGAAGAAGTTCGGCATATCTTTCTTGATCACGTCGACCTCTACCACCATGCTTTTCCCTTTGATTCGCAGCAATTGTGGTGGCAAGTAAACGCCATTGGCCGGTCGCACAAAGAGTAAGACGGTGCTGTCTTCCTGGTTCGTATTCACTTGCAGTCGGACAGTCTCTCCCGGCTCATATTCTCGTTTTTCGGGAACCAGTTCGAGATCGTTAAAACGGAAATCCTTACCATCAAAACCATCGCCTGCGACGGTAAAGATATAACCACCTTCGATCACATGTTCTTTCTTATCGGTAACTCGATAGGAGAGCCGATACTGCCCCTTGGTAGCTGCCTTGAACTGGATCTGAGCACGTCCCTCGTCATCCGTATCAAGTTTCCAAGTTTGGACCGCAGTTTCGATCGGTCGCTTCTGCGGGTCATAGGTGATCTTCAACAGCTTCAATTCACCCGTTCCCTGAACCGGTTTCTTATCGAGGGTTTGCGCCAGGAAATTCCCCTTAACGGTATCGCCAGCGCGATAGTAACCGCGCGTGACCCAGGTAAAGACCTTGAACGGTTTTCGTGCCACCAGCACTTTGCCCTGGCCCAAAATAGTACGCCGTGATTCGTCGCGTACTTCCGCAGAAATGGAGTATTCATGGTCGATATTGCCGTGAATCTCCTTGGCAACTCCCGTATCGATCTGCACATCCACAGTCCCGTCCGGACCGAGAGCAACTTCCTGCTCTAGTACGAGTTCCGGCGGACCAGAATTTCGCGGGAA
>CAZXJC010000489.1:0-3102 GCA_964640885.1 uncultured Pirellulaceae bacterium
GCTGTGGGTCATTATGGAAATCGAGTTCGAACAAGGTGTTTTCATCAACCTCGATTACCGATCCAGTCGTTTCACCACCGATTGCCACGTGATCACCGTGGTGCATCTCACCGTTGACACATCCGTCCATCAGGTCGTCAACAAGGCCGAGAAAACCACTTTCCTCGGTAAAATACTCGTCGACGAAATCGACGAAGTTGGTCCCGTTGTCGGCGAGATCTGTCTGCATGGCATCGACCAGGGCAGCCACATCATCCCCACCCTGCAGCAACCAGTCTTCAGCGGCGGCCGTTTCCATTTGGTCGGCCAGGAAATCAGCCAGCGTGGTTTCGACTGTTTCGAATTCAGTCAGCCAGGCTTGTTCCTCGAGGGTCAACAAGTTTTCGGGACTGCTGGGATCGTGAGCCCAATCATCGGTGTCGCTGACGATCTCTTGCAGATCGATGAAGAGTGCTTCCAGGCCATCGCCCAGGTCATCTACGTCGGTCCACTGAAATTCTTCTGGAAGGAAGTCAAAAGGAACAAGATCGATGGTCAATTCATCCGGCTGAGTATTTTCTATGATCGGATCCCCGGTGCCGGGGTAGATCATGGAGTTATCGAATTCCTCGCTTTCAAAGTATGCCGCGTCGAGGCTGGCAAAGGCGTCGGCCGTCTCCTGGATCTCAAGTTCCATGAGCTTGAAGCTAAAATCTATGCTGGCCTCGATATCCTCGAGGCGTGTCTCCAGCGCGGTCTCCTGGTCGAGTGAAAATTCCAGGAACTCGTCCAGTTCTGCCCGCATCAGATCGTTGGCTCGATCGATTTCCTCCTGGGTTGCAATCAACTGGTCTGCAATATCCTTGAGCTTACCTTCCAGTGTGACTGGAGCAGTGTCGAGAGTCTCCACCAGTTTCTCGAACTTGTCAGCACCGCCGGTTGGCAAGGTGTCAGGAGCATTCAAGGTATTGATGACGTGGAGGGCATCCAGGTTTGTGAATAGCTTGTCCCCACTGGCGTCAATAAATCCACCAACCTTGTCTCCCCAGGAGTCAGGTTCATTAATCAGGTTGATCATAATTAACGCATCGCGAGCGGTGACGTAATCGTCATTGTTGACGTCGTTGGCATCCAGCGGGTTCTGGAAAGCAGCCACGTCGGCGGCCAGCATCAGTCGTCGTTCCAAGTTTTCGACTTGCAGTGGGCGCGAGCGTTTCATGATTCAACTCCAAAAAGGGGGTCGTTGTTGAGCGGCTATTGTTTAGACGTGACGAATTGTTCTTAAAAGGTGCCGGAGACCGTTGTTACGGCACTAAAAGAAAGAATACCACTGAACTTACGAGGCAGCAAGATTATTGCTGTAACCCGAAAAGAATGACATTGGCACCCAGTTTTGCCGCATCGACCTTGATATACCCTTTGCACTCGGGCGAGGTCTGATTCTCCAGGGCACAACTAAGATCAAAGGGAGAGAAGATGACGGCGAGTCGTTCCCCGATGGTGAGTCCTTCCAGGTAGGGTGAGACACGGGTCAGCTTGGCGCTGAGCGGATCATTTTCTGCTCGTACCTGGGGATCCCTGAGCGTCACGGTTTGCAGTTGGTAGCCACCGAATTCGTTGCTAAAGAGGGGATGGTCGGGTGGGATTCGTACCAGTGACTGCTTGTTAAAGATGGCCTTCATTTCGCGACGGAAAGAGCTGGTAAATTCCGGACTGGCACAAATCGAATCACCGAAGATCGTCCCTCCCCGTTGCAGATATTGAGCGAGGGCTTTCCGTTCCTGGGCGTTGAAGCGAAAAGCTCGGCGTCCGTGAATGAAGAGGATTGGATACTTATACAGTTCATCGGTGGCACTCAATAATTTGCGCTGCGTTCCGGCCCGCATTTCAAATTGAACACGCATCAGGGTTAACAGGTGGGCCAAGGCGTGAGGCGCATCGTCACTGCCGCCGGAATGACTCAGTTTCGGAATAACCAGTGTTCCCCGTGCTGGTTGTTCATACGACTTGTCACGAATGGCCAGCTCAGGCCGGTCCAGTTTTTCCTTGAGTTCCCGGTTAGTGGCATAGGCGATGACGTTTCCGCCAACGCTGGTCCGTTGCTCAACCTCAGCGCGAATCGCAGCAGGGTAATCTGCCAGTTGCCGCCGCTGGTTTAGTTCCCAGTAGCAGGAAAGATCAATGCGACTGTAGACCACGCTGGTTCGACAACAGGCATTGACGCCTTCCAGGGTGCCGACGAAGCGAGGTGCGATCTTCTCTTGGGAGAACCAGATAGCGTGATCCGGTGGCAGCAGTTGCAGCGGGCTTTCCGGGAACAGTTCTTTCATGAGCTTGCGGAAGGACACATCAAATGCCTTGTTGTCGCAACAGGCCTCGGCAAAGATGAAACCACCCTGGTTCACGTAGTCCCGGAGATTCTCTTTTTGTTCTTTGTTCAGTTCCAGGGATTCGTAACCACTGATGAACAGTACTGGCGTTTCCAGCAGGTCGGTCAGGCTGGCCGATTGGATGGAAATGGTCTGCCAGCTGAGGTTGCGTTTCCAGAGTGATTCGATGTGGCGCGTCAGGTTATGGACCGCATGACGATGGTGGTTCCAGTTGGTGGAGTCATCCGCCCCGTATTTCATCTGGGCCACGACCACCGGGCGGCGTCCCTTGGAGAGAAACAACAGGGCCAGGCTAGTTCCAACCAGCTTATTGTCTTCTCGGACACCATTTCCGCGCCAGTGACCGTCGAGTGGATCCTGTTGCTTGACGAGCATCTCTGAGCCCATTCGGTACCAGTCGTTGCGGCCCAAGAAACGACGGCCCGTCAGGCGTCCGACGCGTTCGAGTGCATAGAGGTAATAGAGGTGATTTTGGATCTGCAGTTTTTGTCCCAGGTAGTCAATGCCACGTTGTAATTGCTCCTCCTCCGCCTGTTCACTGCAACAGTCGACCCGGTTGTTGACGATTCGAGCATCGCCATTGCCCAGTTTCCCCGAGGCAATAATCAGGGAGGAAATACCTGCGCATGTCATGCTCAACGAGGGGCTTACGCCAGGCTGATATCGCCAGCCACCCGCCTGGTCCTGTCGCTTTAGCCAGTAGTCCAACGCCCTCTGAAAGGTTGTCTTGTCG